>JAUHYB010000200.1 GCA_030426745.1 bacterium | reverse complement strand
GAGCCGCGTCGAGTCGACCAAGGCGATCGTCGACGCGCTGGAGAAGGCCGACCCGCGGCCGCGCGCGTACGTGCAAGGCTCGGCGATCGGGCTGTACGGCAGCGACCGCGGCGAGGAGTTGCTGGACGAGTCCGCGTCGACGGGCGACGACTTCCTCGCCGGCGTCTGTCGCGAGTGGGAGGGCGCCGCCGCGCGCGCGCGCGAGCTGGGCGTCGCGACGACCTGCATCCGCACCGGCATCGTCCTCGGTCCCGGCGGGGGCGCGCTGGCGCAGATGGCGCCGCCCTTCAAGCTCGGCCTGGGCGGCCCGATCGGCAACGGCCGCCAGTGGATGAGCTGGATCCACATCCAGGACCTCGCGCGCATGATCCTGCACGCGCTCGAGACCGGCCACGACGGTCCGCTGAACGGCGTCGCGCCGAACCCGGCGCGCAACAAGGAGTTCACCAAGGCGCTCGGCCGCGTGCTGAAGCGCCCCACGATCTTCCCGATCCCGCCCTTCGCGCTGAAGCTGCGCTTCGGCGAGGTCGCGGACGTGCTGACCGGCAGCCTGCGCTGCAGCGCGGACCGCGCGCTGGCGAACGGCTTCCAGTTCAAGCACCCCGAGCTCGAGAAGACGCTCGCGGACGTGCTGCACCACAAGCACTAGCGCGATGCCGATCGTCTCCGTCGGCTCCGACCTGACGCGCATCGACCGCATGGCGGACCTGCTCGAGCGCCGCGGCGACGCGGCGAAGGCGCGGCTGTTCACGGAGAACGAGCAGGCCTACTGCGAGGCGCGCAAGACGCGCGTCACGAACTACGCGGGGCGCTTCGCGGTCAAGGAGGCCGTGATGAAGGTGCTGGGCACCGGCTGGGCCCACGGCGTGCGCTGGGTCGACATCGAGACCCTGCGCGAGCGCGGCCGCGCCCCCTACGTCGTCCTGCACGGCCGCACGGCCGAGATCGCCCGGGAGCGCGGCATCGACCGCATCCACGTGTCGATCACCCACGACGCGGGGATCGCGATGGCCTTCGCGGTCGCCGAGCGGGACTGACGCCTCGACAGGAATACGGTGCCAGGCACTTTCCTCCGGAATAGCGGCCGACGGGTGGGAAGCGTCGGAGGCGCTTCCCACCCGTCGGCCGTTATTCCGGAGGAAAGTGCCTGGCACCGTATTCCTGTCGAGGCGCGCCCCCGCGTCCCGTCGAGACCCCCGCGCTCTACTCGCGGAAGTTCAGCGCCACCAGCAGGCACGGCCCGCTGTGGATGCACGCGATCCCGAGCTCCGCGGCCCGCGCGATCGCCTCGTCGCCCTCGGCGCCCGGCTGCATCCAGATGCGCCGGATGCCGGCCTCGCCGGCGGCCTCGACCAGCGCCTCGGTGATCGGCGGCGGGGTGATGATCGACAGGCCGTGGACCTCCTCGGGCAGCGACGCCAGGTCCTTCACGCAGTCGATCCCCTCGATCGCGGGCTCCTTCGGGTGCACCGGATAGACGCGGCGATCGCTCTGCAGGTAGCAGCGGAGGACCTTGTTGCCGTACTTCTGCCGGTCGCGCGAGGCGCCGGCCACGGCGTAGACCTCGCCGGCCAGGAAGTCCTTGATCAGCTCAGGGGTCGTCATGCGCGGAGTGTAGACCACGCGGGCACGCCGCCCCAGCGGGCGGGCCGGCGGAGCGCGGCGGCCCGGGCGCCCCCGTCGGGCGCCGATGGGCAGGGCGCGCCGTCCGCCGTACACTCCGCCCCCATGAAACGCGCCGAGAAGGCCCAGCGCATCCGCGCGATCCTGGACGAGATCCACCCGGCCCCGCCGGTCCCGCTCGATCACGAGAGCCCGTTCCAGCTCCTGGTGGCGGTCCTGCTCTCCGCGCAGACGACCGACGAGCGCGTGAACCTGGTCACGCCCGCGCTCTTCGCGGAGGCCCCCGACGCCCCCGCCCTCGCGGCCCTGCCGACCGAGCGCGTCCTGGAGCACATCCGCACCTGCGGCCTGGCGCCGACCAAGGCGAAGAACCTGTCGAAGCTCGGCGCTCAGCTCGTCGAGCGGCACGGCGGCGAGGTCCCCGCCGACTTCGCGGCGCTCGAGGCGCTGCCCGGCGTCGGCCACAAGACGGCCGGCGTCGTGATGGCGCAGGCGTTCGGCGTGCCCGCCTTCCCGGTCGACACGCACATCCACCGGCTGGCCGCGCGCTGGGGCCTCTCGAACGGCTCCAACGTCGAGCGCACCGAGCGCGACCTGAAGGCGCTCTTCCCGCCCGAGAGCTGGAACCTCCTGCACCTCCAGATCATCTACTTCGGCCGCTCGCACTGCCCCGCGCAGCGGCACGATCTGGACGCCTGCCCGATCTGCTCGTGGGCGGCGACGAAGGCGCGCAAGCGCGAGGAAGCGGCGCGCGCGGCGCGCGGCGGCAAGCGCCGGACCGCGCGCAGCGGCTGAGCGCGGCGCTCGGCGCCGTCGCCCCCCGGCGCGGCGCTCCGGGGCGAGGCCGTGCGGGCGCGCGGCGCGCCCGACACCGCCGGACCGTCACCAGCGGGCGGTTCGTCCTCACCCGACACCCCCGGCCCGTGTGAACCGGCCCGTGTGAACCGGCCCGTGTCGACCGGCCCGTGTCGACCGACCCGTGATCCCCGGCCCGCGCAACGAATGCGTCCTTCGGCCCGGTCCCCGGCGCGCGCCGCTCGCCCTAGAATCCCCGCCGACCGCGCGGACACTACCCCCCCCCCCGAGATTCCATGCCCAGGCGCAAGCACTACCGCCCCACCACCCGACTCGTCCACGGCCCCGAGCACTCGTCCAAGTGGGACTTCTCCCACCACGTGACGCCGCCGCTCTCGTCCTCGACGACCTACCGCCTCGACTCCGCCCGCCGCGGCTCGCGCGGCTTCAGCGAGTACGGCCTGCGTCACTCCGAGATCGGCGAGCAGCCGGTCTACATCTACGACCGCCTGGACGAGCCGACGCGCGCGATCCTGGAGGACGAGCTGGCCAACGCCGAGGGCGGCGAGTGCTGCGTCACCTTCGCGTCGGGCATGGCGGCGATCAGCGCCGCGCTGGGCTCGATCCTGATGCCCGGCGACGAGATCGTCGCGCACCCGATGCTGTACGGATGCACGCACTCGCTGTTCACGAACTGGTACCCGCGGCGCAACTTCGGCGTGCACCGCGTGGACATGAACGACATCGACGCGGTGCGCGCGGTCGTGAACGACCGCACGCGCGTCCTGTACTTCGAGTCGCCGACGAACCCGACGCTGGAGCTGATCGACATCGCCGCGCTGCGCGCGCTCGCCGACGAGGTGAACGCGGACCGTCCGGAGGACCGCAAGCTGCTGGTCTACATCGACAACACCTTCGCGACGCCGTTCTGCCAGCGCCCGCTCGAGCACGGCGCGGACGTCGTGCTGCACAGCCTGACGAAGAACCTCGGCGGCTTCGGCACGGAGATCGGCGGCGCGGCCGTGATCCCCGAGTCGATGCTCACGCCGATGATGATGTACCGGAAGGACTTCGGCGCGATCCTGGGCTCGAAGAGCGCGTGGGCCATCATGGTCTACGGCCTGCCCACGCTGCCGCTGCGGCTGAAGCGCCAGCAGTACACGGCGCGCAAGGTCGCCCGCTGGCTCGAGGACCAGGACTGCGTCGCGCGCTGCGTCTACCCGGGCCTCGAGAGCTTCTCGCAGGCCGAGCTGGCCCAGCGCCAGCTGCGCGACTTCGACGGCGACTTCGCGCCGGGCAACATGATCTACTTCACGCTCGATCCGAAGCGCGTGAACGCGATCCGCTTCGCCGACACGATCGCCCACGACGCCTACTCGATCACGCTCGCCGTCAGCCTCGGCCACACGAAGACGCTGATGGAGATGCCGGAGACGATGACCCACTCGGTCTACGGCACGCCCGGCGAGGCGTCGATCCGCCTGTCGATCGGGCTCGAGAGCCCCAAGGACATCATCGCCGACCTCGAGTCCGCGCTGGACGCCGTGAAGCGCGGCTGACGGCGGCTGGTACACTCCCCGCGCACCGCTCGACCCGCACCGCCGAGGACCGACATGGAACAGAACGACTTCCTGAAGCGCGCCGACGCCTGCCTGCAGCGCGTGGAGAACTGGCTCGAGGACTTCGACCCGGACGAGCTCGACTACGAGCCCGCCGACGGCGTCGTGAAGCTGCAGTTCGCCGACGGCACGACCTTCGTCCTGAACCGCCAGACGGCCGCCGACCAGATGTGGTACGCGGCCGGCGCGCGGGCCTGGCACTACGACTGGGACCCCGAGGGCCAGCGCTGGATCGACGACAAGGAGGGCGGCGACCTCTACGCCCGCCTGGCCGAGACGGTCTCGCGCAAGCTCGGTCGCGACGTCAGCGTCTGAGCCGCGAGCGACCCGCCGCGAACGGAGCCGGGGGCGGCGCGTCGTCGTGACGCGCCGCCCCCGGTCGCTTCCGTCGGCTCGTCGCGGGCCGGCTCAGATCCAGTCGATGATCACGCCGTTCGTGAAGTTCGAACCGCTGCCGCAGGGCGAGACGCCGCCCGGGTCGCGGAACCAGACCTGGTAGTAGCGCGTGGCGCCCGGCCCGGGCACGTTGCCGTTCGTCACCACCGAGTCCACCGTCGCCCCGGCGCCCGCGGCGTCCAGGAACACGATCTCGACGCGCTCGGTCGGGTTGCCCATGCACAACACGCCGTCCTTGAACGGCACGCCGACCAGCGCGGCGCCCTGCACGAGCATGCTCGGCTGGTTCGGGATCGCGCCGGCGATCTCGAACGCCAGGTCGTCGGCGGCGAAGCTCGACGAACCGACCGCCTTGACGGTCGCGCCGTGCCCCAGCGAGTGGTTGCAGCCCTCGCCCGCGCCCGGCGTCGACTCGTTCGCGCAGGGGCAGGCCACGGGGCCCGCGCCGACGTCGGTCGAGCCGTCGCCGAAGCAGAACGGCGTGCCGGTCTCGAGCTTGACGATCTGCACGCCGTTGGCGGACAGGTAGTCGAAGCCGAACTCGATGATGTTGATCGTCACGGCCGAGCCGCCGGTGACGGTCACCTCGTGCTTGGCGTAGGTCACGCCGAGCTGGTTGCTGCCGGGCCACACGCCGCCGACGTTCTGGATCGGGTCGGGCGAACCGACGACCTGCACGTCGCAGAAGTCGATCTCGGTGTCCGACGCCCAGGCGTAGGTGTAGATGTCGTAGGTGCCGTCCTCGAGGCCGGTGACCGTCATCGAGTCCAACGGGCCGAAGATGTCCGCGAAGTCGTCCAGCAGCGCGTCGTCGTCGCCGACCGTGCCGGGGTTGTCGAGCCCGGTGATGTCGATGAAGGACGCGCCGGTCGCGAACATCACGCTCGTCGGCGAGCCGTCCAGCGCGTTCAGCGCGACGGCGGGACCCGACGGCACCGCGTTCCACACGCCCGGCTGGCCGGCGGCGGCGCCGTAGGCGCTCGCGGGCACCCCGTCGAGCGGGTCCCCGATATCGATGTTGAAGCTCTGCGCGAGGGCGGGCGCGGCGCCGAGGGCCAGGACGGCGGCCGCGAGGGCGGTGCGATGCAGCATGGGAAGCGCTTTCGGATGGGTGAGACGGGGCTCTGACTAACCGTACCCTGGACGCGCCGCGCGGGCGGCGGGTTCCTGCGGGTCGCGGAAGGTCCGGCGAAGGGCGCCCGCGGCGCCCGCACGACGCCTCCAAGCCCCCGCTCGCGGTCCCGCGGCGTGCCCCGGCGGCGCCGCAGGGCCACGGCAGCCGCATGGCGCTCCGCGCCTCCGCGCACCACAATGCCCGCCCCGTGCGTCACCCCATCCGCAGCGCCCTCGTCGCCCTCGTCGTCCTGGCCGTCCTCGACCAGGTGGTCCACTACTCGGTGCTGTCGGACGGTCGCCTGCGCGGTCGACGCATCGCGCCCTACGACCCGCCGATCTTCTGCGAGGCCCAGCAGCGGGCCTTCGAGCGCTACCGCGAACACGCCGAGACCGGCCGCCCGCGCGCGACCGAGTTCGAGTTCGACGCGCAGCTCGGCTGGGCGCCGATCCCCGGTCGCGCAGCCGGTCCGCGGCACCACGACTGGTCGGGCAGCCGCCGCGGGCCCGAGGAGCTCGCGCGTGAGAAGGCGCCGCAGCGCGAGCGCCTCGTGACGATCGGGTGCTCGTTCACGATGGGCGAGGAGGTCGCCGACGACGAGACCTGGCCCTACGCGCTGGACGTCGCGCGCGACGACGTGGAGGTCGCGA
>JAUHYB010000199.1 GCA_030426745.1 bacterium | reverse complement strand
TCGTGACCGCCGACCACGGCGAGCTCTTCGGCGAAGCGGGCTACTTCGGCCACGGGCCGATCATGCACGACAAGTGCTTCGAGGTGCCGTACCTCGAAGGCAAGATCCGCTGAGCCGGCCACACCACTCATCACCCGACGATCCCCCCACACCAACCATGAACGACAAAGGCTTCACCCTCTGGTTCACCGGCCTCTCCGGCGCCGGTAAGAGCACGCTCGCGCAGTACCTCACGCCGATCCTCAAGGAGCGCGGCAAGAAGGTCGAGGTGCTCGACGGCGACGAGATCCGCGAGAACCTCTCGAAGGGCCTCGGCTTCTCGAAGGAGGACCGCGACACGAACATCCGCCGCATCGGCTACGTCGCGAACCTGCTCTCGCGCAACGGCTGCGTCGCGATCACCGCGGCGATCTCGCCCTACACCTCGGTGCGTGACGAGATCCGCGCGAAGACCCAGGCGGCCTTCGTCGAGGTCTACGTCGAGGCGCCGCTCGAGGTCGTCGAGGAGCGCGACACCAAGGGCCTGTACAAGAAGGCGCGCGCCGGCGAGATCAAGAACTTCACCGGCATCAGCGACCCCTACGAGGCGCCCGAGAAGGCCGAGGTCACGGTCCACACCGGCAACGAGTCCATCGAGGAGTCGGCGCAGCGCGTGCTCGAGTACCTCGAGGGCCAGGGCCTGCTGGGCTGAGGCCCGCTCCGGCTCAGGGCCCGCCGCTCGGCGGCGCCGCGAGACGGCGACAGGACGAGGGGGGGCGCGGCGCGCGAGGCGTGCCGCGCCCCCCCTCGTCGCGTTCGCGACCCGCGTCGGCGGCGCCGCGACGCCGCCGTGTCGGCCGGTCGGGTCGCGGTCCCCCTTCACGCAGGCTTCGCCCCCCGCGACCCCACACGGCGCGAGGTCGGGCGTATACTTCCAGGCTCGCGAATCCGCGACGTCCGGCGGAACCTCCGCTCCGCCGGGGACTTGGGGCTCCAGAGGAACCCCGACCCGGCCGAAGAGGACCCTCGGCGGCCCTCCCGGCGCGCGTCGCAGCCCCGATTCCCCCCTCGATGACCCCCTCACCGCGTTCCCCGCGCCGCCTGATCCTCGGCGCGCTCTGCTGGGCGGCCGCCGCGCCGCTGGCCTCGGCCTACATCGGACCCGGCGCCGGATTCGCCGCGGCCGGGTCGGTCTTCGTCCTGGGGGGCACCTTCCTGCTGGCCTTCGGCATCGTGCTGCTGTGGCCCCTGAAGTACCTCTTCCGCGCCCTCACGAAGCCCAAGAAGGCCCCCGCGCGCGTCAAGCGCGTCGTCGTCGTCGGCCTGGACGGCTTCGACCCCGGCCTCGCCAAGCAGTACATGGACGAGGGGCGCATGCCCAACTTCAAGCGGCTGGCCGAGCGCGGGCACTTCAGCCCGCTGGCCACCAGCTGCCCCTCGATCTC
This sequence comes from bacterium, assembly GCA_030426745.1. Classification (GTDB taxonomy): domain Bacteria; phylum Planctomycetota; class UBA1135; order UBA1135; genus JACKHV01. Next base: position 4,783 of record JAUHYB010000199.1, on the reverse strand, counting down.
GCCCGTCGCCTGGTCGAGCTACGCGACCGGCGTCGACGCCTCGCGCCACAACATCTACGACTTCCTGACGCGCGACCCCTGCTCCTACCTGCCGGTGCTGTCGTCGTCGGACATCGGCACCGCCCCGCGCACGCTGAAGATCGGCGGCCTCGAGATCCCGTGGGGGACCAAGGCCGTCTACCGCTTCATGCAGAAGAGCCAGCCGTTCTGGAAGCTCCTGGGCGAGAACCGCATCTGGTCGTCGATCATCCGCGTCCCGATCACCTTCCCGCCGCAGCCGTTCAAGAACGGCACGCTGCTGTCCGGCATGTGCGTGCCCGACCTGCAGGGCACCCAGGGTTCGTTCTCGTTCTACTCGACCAAGCAGCGCCCGGCCGGCGCCCACATCGGGGGCCAGCAGTACACGGTGCGCCGCAAGGGCGACGTGATCGAGTCGAAGCTGACCGGCCCGCCCGGCAAGGACGGCAACCGGATGAAGTCCGACTTCAAGGTCGAGCTGGACGAGGCCAAGCGCAAGGCGAAGATCACCGTCGGCGAGGAGACCGTCGAGGTCGGCCCCAAGGAGTACACGCCGTGGATGCGCGTGCCCTTCGACGGCGTGAACGGCATCGCGCGGATCTACCTGCAGACCTGGGACGAGGACGACGTCGAGATCTACGTCACGCCGATCAACATCGATCCCGATTCGCCGGCGATGCCGATCTCGCACCCGTTCGTGTACGCGATCTACCTGGCGAAGATGCAGGGGCCGTACGCGACGCTCGGGCTCGCGGAAGACACCTGGGCGCTGAACGAGCGCGTCGTCGACGAGGAGGCGTTCCTCAAGCAGGCGTGGCTGCTCTTCGAGGAGCGCAAGCAGATGCTGTGGGACGTGCTCGCGAAGACCAAGAAGGGCTTCTCGACGGTCGTCTTCGACACCACCGACCGCATCAGCCACATGTTCTACCGCTACCTCGACCCGGACCACCCGGCGAACGAGGGCAAGGACACCGAGCGCTTCAAGGACGTCATCCCCGAGCTGTACGCGAAGATGGACGACTTCCTCGCGGAGGTCGAGGCGAAGGTGGGCGACGACCCGGACACGCTGTTCATGGTCATCTCGGACCACGGCTTCACCAACTTCACGCGCGGCGTCAACCTGAACACCTGGTTGAAGGAGGAGGGCTACCTCGTCCTGAAGGACGGGCACGAGACGTCGCCCGACTACTTCCAGACCGTCGACTGGGAGAAGACGCGCGCGTTCACGCTGGGCCTGACCGGCATCTTCCTGAACCGCGAGGGTCGCGAGGGCAAGGGCATCGTCAAGCCCGACGAGGTCGCGCCGCTCGCGCAGGAGATCAAGGCGAAGCTCGAGAAGCTGCGCGACCCGAAGGACGGCGCGGCGGTGGTGAAGGAAGCGTTCATCACCAAGGAGCTGCACTCGGGCCCGTACGCCGACGCGGCGCCGGATCTCCTGATCGGCTACCACAAGAACTTCCGCCACTCGTGGGACTGCGCGACGGGCTCGGTGTCGGCCGAGGTCTTCAGCGACAACACCAAGTCGTGGTCCGGTGACCACTGCGTCGATCCGCGCCTGGTGCCCGGCGTCTTCTGGTGCAACCGCGCCGTCGCGAAGGAACAACCGGAGCTCGTCGACATCGCGCCGACCGTGCTCGACCTGTTCGGCGTCCCGATCCCCGGCTACATGAAGGGCACGCCGCTGTTCAGCGAGCAGGGCGCGGCCGCGGCGGCCGGCGCGGGCGGCGGTTCGCGTTCCAAGGTCGCCGAAGGAGAGCGCTCGTGAGGCTGCCCCGCTGGACCGTCTACCCGGCGCTCGCGACGTTGGGCCTGTTCGCTGTCGGCGCCGTGCCGCGCCCGACGGAGCCGTCGGCTCCCGGCAGCGCCGCCGCCGCGCGCGCGGGTCTCGACCCGACGGCCGAAGCGCCGAAGCACAAGCGCGTCGTCGTCCTCGGCATCGACGGGCTCGACCCGGACATCCTGGTCGAGGTCATCGAGCGCTACCCCGACCGCATGCGCCACTTCGCGGAGCTCGTCGAGGAAGGCACGCTGGCGCCGCTGGGCACCTCCTACCCGCCGCAGAGCCCCGTCGCCTGGTCGAACTTCATCACCGGTCGGAACCCCGGCGGCCACGGCATCTACGACTTCATCCACCGCGATCCCGTCACGCGGCAACCGGTGCCCGGCTCGGTGAAGACCGTGCACGGCAGCCAGGTCGACCTGTGGGGCGAGTGGAAGTTCCCGATCGGCGGCGACACGCCCTCGAACCGCTCGGGCAAGAGCTTCTGGCAGGTCCTGCGCGACAACGGCGTCCCCGCCGACGTGTGGCGCATGCCCGCGAACTTCCCGGTCGAGGCGTCGGACGGCGTGTCGTTCCCCGGGATGATGACGCCCGCGCTCGACAGCGCGTACGGCAACTACACGATCTACACCACGGACCCGCCGGTCGACACCAAGCGCTCCGGCGGGCGCTTCCAGCCGGTGTCGATCGACCGCAGCGGCACGATCCGCACGCAGCTCTTCGGCCCGCCGAACTCGTTCAAGCAGGGCGACCCGCCGGTGCCGGTCGGCATGACGATCTTCGTCGACGAGAAGCGCAACAACGCGGCCGTCGAGATCGGCGACCAGTTCGTCGTGCTGCAGCCCGGCCAGTGGTCGGACTTCCTGCAGGCGAACTTCGACATGCTGCCCATGGGCCTGTCGGGCGTCTCGGGCATCGCGCGCTTCTACCTGCGCAGCCTGGACCCGTTCGTCATGTACTGCTCGCCGGTCAACATCGACCCGACCGCGCCCGTCGCGCCGGTGTCGGAGCCCGTCAGCGCGGCCGCCGCGTTGAAGGAGAAGATCGGCTGGTACTACACGCAGGGCATGGCCGAGGAGGTCAACGCCCTCAAGGACGAGGCGATCGACGAGCGCGAGTTCATGCAGCAGTCGCGCCTGGTGTACGACCAGCGCGTGCGCATGATGGACGACGCGCTCGACCAGTACCTGGCCGACGACGACGGCGGCCTGTTCTTCTTCTACTACTCCACGGTCGACCTGTGCTGCCACATGCTGTGGCACCTCGGTGACGACAAGCACCCGCACCACCCCGCGGTGGCGAAGCTGGCGCAGGAGAGCTCGACGGACTGGACGCGCCGCCGCGACAGCAAGTGGCGCGAGACGGTCGCCGACCTGTACATGCTCATGGACCCGGTGCTGGGCCGCCTGCGCGCGCGCATCCCGGACGACGCGTTGCTGATGGTCATGAGCGACCACGGCTTCGCCCCGTGGCACCGCAAGTTCAGCCTGAACACCTGGCTGCTGGAGAACGGCTACCTCGTGTTGAAGGAAGGGCGCGAGCGCGAGCAGCCCGGCGGCCCGCAGGTCTTCGCGTTCACCGGCGGCGACACGGCGGTGGACTGGACGAAGACGCGCGCCTACGCGATGGGCTTCAACGGCTTGTACCTGAACCTGGCCGGCCGCGAGATGGACGATCCGGCGACGAAGGACGTCGACGAGTCGGGCATCGTGCAGCCGGGTGCCGAGGCGGACGCGCTGCTCGCCGAGATCAAGGCGAAGCTCGAGGCCTTCGTCGACCCGAAGACCGGCGCGAAGGTCGTGCTGTCCGCCGACCTGGCGAAGGACATCTACAACGGCGAGCGCGTCGCCGAGGCGCCGGACATCCTGGTCGGCTACGACGCCGGCTACGGCAACTCCGACGCGTCGTCCACGGGGCGCATCCCGCACGAGGTGATCTCCGACAACGACGGCGGCACCTTCAACGGCAACCACCTGATGGCGCCGCAAGTCGTCGCAGGGACCCTACTGACCAACGGCCGGGTGCGCGCGGGCGACCACGCCCTCGAGGACCTGACCGTCGAGATCCTGAAGCAGTACGGCATCGCGCCCTCGCCGGAGATGGACGGCGAGCCGGTGCTGGAATGACCCGAACGAACCGAGAGACAGGAGAGCTGCCATGTTCGGCGGTGCCAACAAGATCAAGCTGGACAAGGACCTCATCGAGCGCGCGAAGAAGGTGGCGGAAGTCGCCGGCTACGCCTCGCACGAGGAGTTCATCACGCACATCATCGAGAAGGAGCTCGCCAACTTCGAGGACGGCGCCTCCGACGACGAGATCACCGAGAAGCTGCGCGGCCTCGGCTACATCAGCTGACCGCTCGCGGGTCGTGACGCGCTGTCTCGTGACGGCGCGCGCGACCCGTTGACTTGCGACGTCGACCCGCCCGTCCCGTGACGGGCGCCCCGCCGCGAACATGAACGGAATCAACCACACCCTCACGCAGATCTTCGATCACGTCATGGCGCCGCTCGAGCGCCTCGGCGTGTCGACGGCGTTGATCCTCGTCAGCGGCGTCTTCGGCATCCTCGCGCTCTGGATCTTCAAGTACATCTCGTGGCAGAAGGGCATCGGCGCCACGAAGGACAAGATCAAGGGCAACATGATCGCCATCCGGATCTACCAGGACGACCTGGCGGTGGTGGGGGCCAGCGTGCTGCGCGTCCTCGGGCGCAACTTCCAGTACCTGGCGCTGAACTTCGGTCCGTTCATCCCGCTGGCGATCCCGTTCGTGTTCGTCGCGGCGCAACTCGTGACGCGTTACGGCTTCGAGCCGCTGCCCGTCGGCGACGTGCCGAACCTGCCGGGCCAGGGCGTCGACGTGAAGGTGTGGTTCAACAAGGGCGACGAGCGCTTCGACGACCTCGTCGTGAAGCTGTCCGACGGCCTCGAGCAGTTCACGCCGCTGAACGTGAACGTCGCGGACGGCACCGCGCGCCTGGAGGT
>JAUHYB010000198.1 GCA_030426745.1 bacterium | reverse complement strand
GCGAACCAGCGCACGTCGTGCGAGTCGTCCGCGGCGTCGCCCTCTTCGAGGGACTCGGCCAGGAGGGCTTCCAGCGCACGCAGTTGGGCCGCCGACGCCTCGTGGGTCCGCAGGTTCTCGACGTAGCCGCGCAGGCTCTCCTCGATCACGCGTTCCTGCACCTCGCGGACGCGTTGCTGCGCGACCTCGTCCTCCGGGTCGGACAGGTCCGCGTCCTGGTAGACGATGTCGAAGTCGAGCTCCGCCAGCTCGACCTCGAGGCGCTCCATGGCTTCGGCGCGCGCCGCCAGTTCCTTCGCGCTGCGCTCGGCGCGCTCGCGCACCTCGAGCTCGACCTCGCGCCGCCTGCGCGCCTCCTCCGCGCCGCGGTCGCCCGCGCCGACGCGGCGCACGACGATCTCGCGCTTCGGCCGCGCGTCCGCGCGCTCGGCGTCGATCTCGTTCCGCAGGCGGTCCTTCTCGGCGCGCAGCTCGTCGATCATGCGACGCAGCTCGTCGATCTCGTCCTCGCGTCGATCGCGGTCCTGCGCGGCCGCGACGACGCGTTCCTGGCTCGCCGCGAAGGTCGCGACGCTCGGCGCGGTCGCCGCCTCGTGGACGGCGGCCGTCGGTCGCGGCGCGGTCGGTTGCAGCGTGTTCGGCTGCAGGGCGGCGGAAGCCGCGAAGGGGGTGGCGCCCGCGAGGAGCGAGCCGCCCAGGGTCAGTAGCAGTCTCATCAGTTCGTCTCCGTGTCCGACGACGGGGTGTGAGCGAGGTCGCTCGCGAAGGCGCGGTCCAGGAGCTCGTCGATGCGCGCCTGCCGCGCGCTGAGGGCCTCGAAGCGTCCCTGCAGGGACGCGAGTCGGCCGGCGAGCTCCGGATCCTCGCCCTGTGCTTGGATGCGCGACTCGAGGAGCGCGAGTTCGTTCCGCAGCGCGTCGAGGTGCGCCGCGACCTGGCGCCGACCGGCGGTCAGCGCGTCGGTGAGCGAGACGTCCGCGTCGTCCGTGTCCGTCGCGTCCGCGACGCCGACGAGCGGCGCGGGCGCGTCGCCGATCGCCGTCGCGCGCGGCGACGCCTCGAGGAAGGACGCGAGCGGCAGCTCCGTGGTCCACTCGGCGGTGAGCGCGTCGATCTCGGCGGCCATGCCGGGCAACACGAAGGCCGTGCTGACCAGGCCGAACGTCACCGCGGGCAACGCCAGCGCGCTCGCGCGCTTCGGCTTCTTCGGCGGGCCGGCGTGCAGCAAGCGCTGCACGCGCTCCGACAGCTGCGAGCCGCGGCCGGCCATCGGCAGGACCGCGACGGCTTCGCGCTCCTCGATGCGCCACCCGGCGACCTCGGTCAAGCAACGCGCCAGGTCCAGCTCGCGGCCGGTGTGCCGCACGGCCCAGTCGTCGCTGCGGTACTCCGCGATCTCCGCCAGCGCCTTGCGCGCGACGCGGTTCAACGGCTGCAGGAAGCACAGGCGCTCGACGAGGCGCGCGACGAACGACCACTGCGGGTCGCGCCGCACGATGTGCGCCAGCTCGTGCGCCAGCATGGCTTCCTGCTGCGCGGGCGCGAGGTCGTCGAGCGCGCGCTGCGGCACGAGGATCTGCGGCAACAGCACGCCGATCGTCGCGGGGCTGGTGACGCGGTCCGACACGCACAGGCGCGGACGGCGGGGGAGGCCCGCGCGGCGCGACAGCTCGCGCAGGAGGTCGACGGTCTCGCCGCGCACCAGCTCGCGTCGCCCGGCCAGGCGGTCGGCGATGCGCGACCAGGCGTAGGCGAGGAGCAGCGCGCCGAGCACCGCGCCGAGCGACCACAGCGCGAGCAGGCCGTCGCGCCAGGTGCTGGTCAAGGTGAACGCGCTCTGCCCGTTCGCGTCGCGGGTGAACAGCGGCAGCGCGGCGGGGTTCGCCGCCGCCGCGCCGGACGCGACCTCACCCGTGCCGAAGGCGGCGTCGCGCGCGACCCCTCCGTCGCGCGCGCCCCGCGTCGCTCCCTCCAGCGACGCGTGCTGCCCGCCGGCCTCCGGCACGGGATCGGTCGTGAACACGGACCAGCGGCCGAGCGCGGGGTCGAGCGCGAGGCCGACCTGCAGGCCGCTGGTGAGGAGACCGCCGACCAGCGCGGTCTTCCAGATCCACTCCTTCGCGGCGTCGCGGCCGCGACCGAGCGCGCGCACGAGGAGCCACGCGCCGCCCAGCAGCAAGGTCGAGTGGAGGAGGTAGGTGAGCGACCAGGACAGCGCCGCTTGCATCCAGAGCTGGCTCACGCGTCGCCCTCCTGCGCCTCGCGCTCGGCGATCTTCGCGCGCAGCTCGGCCAGCTCGTCGGCGTCGATCGCCTGCTCGTCGATCAGGTGCGTGACGAGCGCGGCGACGTCGCCGGCGAAGAGCGAGCTCGTCAGGTCGCGCACCATCGTGCGCTTGACGGCGTCCTCGCTGACGGTCGGGCGGTAGACGAACTGGCGGCCCTCGGTGCGGTGGGTGACGACGCCCTTCGCCTCGAGCTTCTTCAGCATCGTCGCGAAGGTGGTCAGCGCGCGGTCGCCCTGGTCCTTGAGCGCGTCGTGGACGGCGGCGACGGTGGCTTCGCCCTGCGTCCACAGGACGCGCATGATCGCGAGCTGCTGCTCGCCGAGGCGGTGGGATCGACTCATGGTCCGGGGTTCCGTTGCGAGGGTCGGCGGGCGGCGGGAGCGCCGCGCCGCGTTCGACTACCCCGGTAGTACGACCGTGGTCGTCGTCTGTCCAGCGCGGGCCGTGTAAAAGCGCGGTAGGGGCCCGGAGGGGCGCCGGGCGGCGCGGTCCGGCGGGCCTCCCGTCGCCCCGGATCCGCCGCCGCGACGGGCGGAACGGCGGGGGCGGCGCCCCGTCCTCGGCGCCGGGTCGGCCCGTCGGCGTCGTTCCTCCGGGCGTCGCCAGCCGCTACGATCCGTCGCTCGCCCGCTCGAACGCCCCTCCACGACACCACCCCCCGATGAGCAAGTCCGCCGTCCGCTCCAAGAACGACGCGAAGTCCAAGTCCAAGAAGGGCAAGTCGAAGGACAAGAAGCGCAAGCAGCAGCCGAAGCACCGCTTCACCGCCGCGAACGCCGACAAGTTCCTGCTGTACCAGCTGTCGGTGAACTCCGCCGACATCGACGTCGACTTCCTCGAGAAGGTCTACGAGGAGCACAACCCCGGGAAGACGCCGCTGCACCTGCGCGAGGACTTCTGCGGCACGCACGCGATGTGCGCCGAGTGGGTGAAGCGCGACGCCGCGCGCACCGCGGAGGGGTACGACCTCGACCCCGAGCCGGTCGAGTGGGGCAAGCAGCACAACCTGTCGCCGCTCGGCGATGAGGCCGCGTCGCGCGTCGCGCTGTACCTGGAGGACGCGCGCAACGACGGTCGCAAGACGCCCGACATCCGCGTCGCGCAGAACTTCAGCTACTGGCTGTTCATGAAGCGCGCGGAGCTGCTCGACTACTTCCGGAAGGTGTACGCGAGCCTCGACGAGGGCGGCCTGTTCGTGTGCGACCTCTACGGCGGCACCGAGTCGACCGAGGACATGGAGGAGGAGCGCAAGATCGACGGCGGCTTCACCTACGTGTGGGACCAGGACGAGTACCTGCCGGGCACCGCGCAGTTCACCTGCCACATCCACTTCCGCTTCCGCGACGGATCGGAGCTGGAGAAGGCCTTCACCTACGTGTGGCGCAAGTGGGGGATGGCGGAGCTGAAGGACCTGCTCGCGGAAGCCGGCTTCCCGGTGGTGAAGAGCTACTTCGAGGGCGAGGACGAGGACGACCCCGAGGAAGGCGACGGCAACTTCGAGTACGACGAGGAGGGCGAGAACTGCGAGAGCTGGATCGCCTACCTCGTGTGCCGGAAGTAGGGACGAACGACGCCGCGTGCGGTCCTCGCGCGTGAACGAGCGCAGGGAGCCTCGCGGGGCTCCCTGCGCTCGTTCGGACCGAGGTGTCGAAGTCGGCGCGCGCGACCTCGTTCCCGGCGCGCGGTGTTCTCGCGGGCCTGGCGCGCGATGCCCTCGCGGGTCTAGTGCCCGATGTTCTCGCGAGCCTCGAGCACCACGCCGCCCTCGACCTTCATGTCCGCGGGCGTCGACAGCACCCACTCGACCTTGTCGGTCAGCTCGGCCTCGAGGAACTGTCCGCCCTGCGGCATGACGTAGATCGCCTTGTTGCCGGGCTCGTCCTGCGTCTCCTTCACGCGCACGAGCACGACCATCTCCTGCGGCGGCGCCTCGGCGAGCTCCGCGAGGTGCGCGGCGCAGTGGTCGCAGGTCCAGCGCCAGAAGACGTAGGTCGCCTCGGTCGGCATGCCTTCGATGTTCGGCAGCCAGGTCGCGAGCGGCGTGTCGTAGATCAGCTGACCGATCCAGTCCGTCGGCGTCAGCTCGACGAACTTCGGCAGCGCGACGTCGGGGGCGCCTTCGCCCTCGTCGCCGCCCTCGAGGATCTTCTGCACCTCGTCGGCCGACGGCTCGTTCCCCGACAGCTTGACGATCGGCGCCGCCACGCTCGCCGCGAGCAGCGCGCCGACCAGCACCGTCGGCAGCACCGGCTGCATGCCGGCCGCGCGCCACGGACGCGACGCGAACAGGCCCAGCAGGATCACGCCGTCGATGGACGCCATCAGGATCGGGTGGATCGTGATCGTGCCCCCGAGGCAGCCGCAGCTCTCCGCGCCCGAAGCGATCAGCGGCGCCAGGATCGCCTCGAAGAACAGGTAGGTCGCGGCCAGCGCGATCCACCCGACCTTCGGCCGCGTGAGCGCCAGCACGACCACGCACAGCTCCGACGCGATCGCCAGCACGTACAGCCGGCTCTTCGAGACCTCGAGGCCGAACCAGTCGACCATGTCGAAGAAGGGCTGCGGCAGGTCGCCCGGGTTGCCCCAGATCAGCTTGTAGAAGGCGCCCGTGGCGAGCCACAGGGCGCCGAGGATCGTGAACAGGCGGGCGACGGAGAAGCGGGGCGTGTCGGTCATGGGAGGGGTGGCGTCCGTGGGAGAGGGGCGCGGAATTCTACGCTGACGCGCTCCGCGAGTCCGCCGGTCTACGGACTCCGGAGGCGCGGAGTGAGGCCTGGCCGGCGAATCGCCGGCGGTTCCGGAACGCTCCTTTGACAGGGGCCCCGCCGCCGGGTATCCCGTTCGCCCCGAATCGCGGCCCGGGGGGCCGCGATCGCACCCCGAGAGAGCCATCCCCGCCCGCTGAGTCGCAGCTCCGCGAGCGCCTGCCCAGAGGATACACGATGACCTTCCATCCCCTGTTCACCGCCCTGCTGTCGCCCCTCCAGAACGACGACGGCGGCGCCGGCGAGTCCGTCGACGAGACCCTGACCTGGATCCAGGAAGCCCTGGAGTCCGCCAAGCAACTCCTGCTCGACCACTGGGTCAACATCGCCATCGGCATCGCGATCCTGTTCTTCGGCTGGATCCTCTCCAAGATGATTCGCGGGACCGTCGGCAAGGTCATGCGACGGGCGAAGGTCGACGAGACGCTGATCAGCTTCACGACGAACCTGGTCTACATGGCGTCGCTCGCGTTCGTGTTCATCATGGCGCTCGGCAAGTTCGGCGTCGACACGACCTCCTTCGCCGCCGTGATCGCGGCCGCCGGCCTCGCCATCGGCTTCGCGCTGCAGGGCTCGCTGGGCAACTTCGCCGCGGGCGCGATGATCATCATGCTGCGCCCCTTCAAGGTCGGTGACTACGTCGAGTGCGCCGGTACCGCCGGCGTCGTCGAGGAGATCAGCGTGTTCGCCACGACGCTGAAGACCCCCGACAACAAGGTCGTGATCATCCCGAACGGTTCGGTCACCGGCGGCAACATCGTCAACTACTCGACGAAGCCCACGCGCCGCGTCGACTTGACGATGGGCATCGGCTACGGCGACGACATCAAGAAGGCCAAGGAGCTCTTCGAGAAGATCGTCAAGGAGCACCCGAAGGTCCTGGCCGACCCGGCCCCGCAGGTCGCCGTCAGCGAGCTGGCCGACTCCAGCGTCAACTTCGTCGTGCGCCCGTGGGTGAACTCGGCGGACTACTGGGGCGTCTACTTCGAACTGACCGAGCAGATGAAGCTCGCCTGCGACCAGAACGGCATCTCGATCCCGTTCCCGCAGCGCGACCTCCACATCATCAAGGGCGAGGACGACGCAGCCTGAGGGGCGTGGACGGGAATACGGTGCCAGGCACTTTCCTCCCGTATAACGAGCGACGCTCCTCGGCAGC
>JAUHYB010000197.1 GCA_030426745.1 bacterium | reverse complement strand
CGGGCAACAGGTGGCGGTCGCGCGCGTGCACGTGCGCGCGGCGCAGCTCGGTCAAGGTCACGACGTCGCGCCAGCGGAAGGGTTGCGGGTGCACGGGGACCGGCGGCAGGCGCAGCGAGCGCAGGCAGAGCGCGCTCGCGAGGTACGTCGCGACGTCGACGACGAGCACGCCGCGGATGCCCAGCGGACCGACCAGCCAGCCGCCCAGCGCCGCGCCGACCGCCAGCATCGTGGACCAGGTCGCGGTGGTGATCGCGTAGCCTGCTTGCAGGTCATTGCGCTCCAGCGTGCTGGGCGTCGCGGCGGACCGCGCGGCCTGGAAGAAGGTCGACACGCTCGTCTGCAGGAACAGCAGCGCGTAGAGCAGCGGCAGCTCCTCGGCCTCGTCGACGAAGATCATCGCCGCGACGATCGCCGCGCGCGCGACGTCGGACACGATCATCAGCGCGCGCCGCGGCAGGCGATCGGCGAGCGGCCCGGCGAGCGGTCCGAAGACGACCGACGGCAGCATGCGCAGGCTGAACTCGAGCGCGACGAGCGCGCCCAGCGCGTGCAGGCCCTCCGCGCCGGACAGGTCCGCGATCAGCGCGAGGATCGCGACGCGGCTCATCCAGTCGCCCAGCTGGCTGACGACTTGCGCGGCCCACAGGCGGCGGAATCCGGGGTTGCGGCGCAGGACGTCGATCATCGCGGAGCGGCGCGGGAGTGTATCCTGCCCGCATGCTGTCGTTCGAACCTCATCCGCTGCTGGACGCGGGCGCCTTCGTCACGGAGTTCCCCGCGCCGCTGGGCGAGCTGGAGACGCCGGCCTCGCTGTCGGCGCTGTTCGCGGTCGACGCCGACGCGCCGCTCTCGCGCAGCGAGGAGGTCCGCGCCGCCGTCCGCGACCTGCTGCGCCACGGCGGCTACAAGCCGACCGGCCGCGGCAAGCCGGCGTCGGAGTACCTGGTGCGCGCGGCAGGAGAGGGCAAGCTGTCGTCGATCAACCAGGCCGTCGACGCGTGCAACGCGGTCAGCCTGGCGAGCGGCCTGCCGATCAGCGTCGTGGACCTGGACCGCGCGGCCGCGCCGCTGTCGGTGCGCCTCGCGCCCGCGGACACGAGCTACGTGTTCAACGCGAGCGGCCAGGAGATCCGCATCGACGGCTTGCTGGCGCTGTTCGACGCGGACGGCGCGTGCGCGAACGCCGTGAAGGACGCGCAGCGCACGAAGACGCACGAGGGCACGCGCCGCACGCTGTCGATCGTGTGGGGCACGAACGCGCTGCCGGGGCGCACCGACGAGGTCGTGCGGTGGTACCGCGACCTGCTCGAGGCCGCCGGCGCGATGACGCGGGACGTGCAGGGGACCGCCGCGCGGTGAGCGACGAGAAGCACTTCTCGATCGGCGAGATCGCCGCGCGCACCGGGATCACGGTCGACACGATCCGCGTGTGGGAGCGCCGCTACGGCCGCCCGGTGCCGGTGCGCCTGCCGTCCGGCCACCGGCGTTACACCGACGAGCACCTGGTGTGGATGCGGCGCGTCGCCGAGGCGATCGCGCTGGGCCGCCGCGCCGGCGAAGCGGTGCGCGCCGACGACGCGCGGCTCGACGCGATGCTGGCCGAGGGCGCGCAGGAACCCTGCGAGCCCGCCGCCGTCGAGGGGCTGTACGCGCTGGCGCGCGAGGTGCAGCCGGGCAAGCTGCGCGCGCGGCTCGAGGAGCTGTGGCGCGACCTGGGGCCCGAGGACTTCCTGGCCGACCTGCTGTCGCCCTTCCTGGCGCGCGTCGGCCGCGCGTGGGCGGACGGCGAGCTGGAGGTGCGTCACGAGCGCATGGTCAGCGAGGTCGTCTCCGACCTGCTGCGCCTGTGGCGCGTCGAGCAGCCGGTCGAGGACGGCGCCCCGGAGCTGCTCTTGGCGACGCTCGCGGGCGAGCGGCACGGCCTGGGCCTGCGCGTCGTCGCGCTGTGCTGCGCGCTCGCCGGCGCGCGCACGCACGTCTTCGGCACCGAGTTGCCGCTGGAGGAGATCGCCGCCGCCGCGCGCGAGCTGCGCGTGTCGGCCGTCGTCGTCAGCGTGTCGCTGGCGACGGGCGGCATCGAGACCGACCGGCGCCTGGGCGAGCTGCGCGAGCGCCTGCCCGACGGCCTGCGCCTGGCGGTCGGAGGCCGCGGCGCGCGCGGCGTGCGGCGCCCGTTGAAGGGCGTCGACTACCTCGGCGAGCTCGCCGAGCTGCGGCGCTGGCTGGACGCGCTCAATCGCTGAACTCGACGGACAGCGCGAGGCTGGTGTTCGAGCCGCTTCCGCACGGGCTGAGGCCGCCGGGGTCGCGGTACCACGCCTGGAAGACGCGCGTGGTGCCGGCCGTGAAGCCCTCGGTCGCCGCCAGGCCCGGACCCCACGACGCGTTGCCGCCGGCGTCGGCGAACGCGACGCCGTGGCGGTCCGAACCGCCGTTCGCGCACAGGAGCCCGTCGCGGAAGGGCGTGCCGAGGGAGCCGTTCACGAGGTCGTTCGCGGAGAACAGCACGCACGGCTGGTTCGCGATCGCCTGGGTCACGACGAAGCGGAGGTCGTCCTGCAGGACGCTTGCCGATCCGATCGTCGCGAGCGTCGCGCCGAGCCCCGTCGAGTTCGTGCAGCCGGCGTCGCTCGCGCCCTGGTTGCCGCAGGGACACGCGCCCGCGTCACCGTCGCAAACAGGCGTCCCGACCAGCGGGACCGTCGAGACGAGCACGGCGCGGCCGGCGTCCGTCGCCGCGGCGTCGTCGTGAGGGTCGCCGATCACCAGCTCGTCGCGACCGTCGCCGTTCACGTCGAACGCGCCCGCCAGGGCGGCCCCGAAGGTCCCGGCGGTCGCCGGCGTCGCGGGGCCCGGCTGCGCGACGCCCGCCTGGTCGACCAGCAGCACGCGCCCGCCGCCCGCGGCCTGCGGCGCGCCGATCGCGACGCAACGACGCGCGTCGCCCCACGGCGATCCGGCCGCGCCGATCGCCGACCCCAGCCCTTCTCCGCCCGTGCCGACGACCGCGAAGGCGAAGGAGCCCGCGTCCGAGCGCACCTCGCAGCGACCGTCGCCGCCGGCGTACCCCGGCGACCCGAAGGCCGCTTCGCTGCGCCCGTTGCCGTCGAGGTCGCCGACCAGCGCCACGGCCGCGCCCGTGCGCTCGCCGGTCGCGCCCAGCGCGAAGGACAGGACGGCGCCGTCGAGGCCCGAGTAGACGCGCGCGATGCCGGCGTCCGTCCCGTTGGACCAGTCCTCGGGCGCGCCGATCACGTAGTCGCCGCGGCCGTCGCCGTTCACGTCGAGCCCGCCGTGCAGCGCCGCGCCGAAGTGCGCGCCGGCCGTGTCGCCGTGGTGGGCGCGGATCAGCGCGCCGGTCGCGCCGGAGTACAGCATGACCGTGCCCGCGTCCGTCCCGCCGCCCGCGTCGTCGTACGGCGTCGCGACGAGGAAGTCGTCGTGCAGGTCGCCGTCCACGTCGCCCGCGCCGGCCACCGCGGACCCGGTGAAGCCGAACTGCATGTGCCCGGTGATCGTGTGCAGCACCGACCCGTCAGCGCCGGACAGCACGAGCGCCTCGCCGTTCGAGAGGAGGCCGACGCTGCGGCGCGGCGCGCCGACGATCAGGTCCGCGTGACCGTCGCCGTTCACGTCGCCCGCGCCCGCGACCGCGGCGCCGAACTCGACGCCGGACGACGCGCCGTCGAAGCGGTGCAGCAGCGCGCCGGTCCGCCCGGACCAGACGAACGCGCTGCCGGAGTTCGGGCCGTTCGCGTTCGCCTTGGGCGCGCCGACGATCCAGTCGGGCGCGCCGTCGTCGTCCACGTCGCCGCACGCCGCGACCGCGGTCCCGAGGCGATCGCCCGCGGTCTCGCCGTGGCGCTCGAGCGCCACGTCCCGGGCGTCGGCGAGCGGGGTCAGGAGCGTGGCGGCGAGGGGCAGCAGGGCGGTGGTCGGGCGCATGGCGGTTCGGGGGCTGGGGGACGGGCCGGAGTCTAGCCGGGCGCGCGCCGCTGTCGAGGCTCGAACCTGGACAATTGGCGCGCCGGCTCCGCCGCCCGTTGCGCCGGCCCGCTCGGGCCGGTATGCCAGCGCCGCGATGCCCGCGACCCAGACCCCCGAGGCCGCCGGCGATCCGCGCGTGCCCGTCACCCTGGCGCTCCTCGTGCTGCTCGCCGCCTTCCTGATGTGGCGCGAGCTGCGCCGCGAGACGCCCCCCCTGCACGACGAGGAGGAGCCGCGTCGCGAGGTGGAGGAGCGCGGCGCCCTGGGCGAGGTCGAGGAGCGCACGATCGAGATCTTCCGCGCGGTCTCCGCCTCGGTCGTGCACATCACGACCGGCGAGACGGGCCCCGCTCCCGCGGGCGACCGGCGCCCGTTCCAGATGGACCCGACCGTCGTCGAGCGGAACACGGCCAGCGGCTTCGTCTGGAGCGACGAGGGCTACATCGTGACGAACGCGCACGTCGTCGAGGACGGGGACAGCTGGAAGGTGACGCTGAACACCTACCGCTCGTACCCGGCGCGCCTCGTCGGCGTGCAGCGCGACTACGACCTGGCGGTGCTGAAGATCGACGCGCCCGCCGGCGCGCTGCACCCGATCCCGCTGGGCTACTCCTACGACCTGCAGGTCGGCCAGCGCGTGCTGGCGATCGGCAACCCCTTCGGCCTGGACCGCACGCTGACCACCGGCGTGATCAGCGGCCTGGGGCGCCGCGTCACGACGGACCGCGGCATCGAGATCCACAACGTCATCCAGACGGACGCGGAGATCAACCCGGGCAACTCGGGCGGGCCGCTGCTGGACTCCGCGGGGCGTCTGATCGGCGTGAACACCGCGATCGTCGGCGACCGCTTCGGGCGCGCCGCGATCGGCCTGGCGGTGCCCGCCGACGTCGTGAACACCGTCGTGCCGTACCTGATCCGGGCCGGGCGCTCGCTGCCGCCGAACCGGCGCGTCGCGCTGGGCGTGTCGGTGATGTCGGAGCAGTTCAGCCGGGAGCAGGGCGTCGACGGCGCGGTGATCGAGCAGGTCTGGCCCGGCTCCGGCGCCGAGATCGCCGGCCTGCGCCCGCTGCGGATCACCGACGACGGCACCGTCGAGATGGACGTGATCGTCTCGGTCGACGGCCAGCGGGTGCGGAACCAGTTCGACCTGGGCGAGACGCTGCGCATGCGCTCGCCGATGGAGGTCGTCGAGGTCGACGTGCTGCGCGGCGACGCCGTGCGGACGGTCGAGGTGCGGCTGAGCGAGCTGCGCTAGGCGAGGCGCGGGCGCGGGCAGGGGCGCGGGGCGGAAGGCGCGGGCTCGCGCGGCGCGTCCGCGGCCCGGCGAGCGCGGACCCGGGGTCACGCGCGCCGGCGGCCGGGCTCCGAGGTCCGCCGGTCGAGGTCCGCGGGCCGGGGTCCGCGAGCCGGGGGGACGGGAGCCCGGGGGCGCCGCCCGCCCGCTCCCGCGGCATTCGCTGAAGAACCGCGCCACGCGAGGCCGATGGGACGGTTCGAGCCCCGACCGACTCCCACCATGCGCCACGCCCTGATCCCGCTCCTGCTCCTCGCCGCCTGCGCGGCGGACACGACCCGCTACCGCGCCCACCACGCCGAGACGGGCCGCCTGCTCTGCGAGGGCGAGGTGCGCACGCTGGAGAGCGGCGTGCGCTTCGCCGAGGGCGACTGGAGCTTCTACTACCCCGACGGTTCGCCGCAGGCCCGCGGCCGCTACCGCGCCGGCGCGCTGCCGGCGGAGGACGATCCGGCGACGCGCTGGTGCGTCCCGCGCGTCGGTCGCGAAGGGCACTGGACCTTCTGGAGCGAGGACGGCATCGCCATCGCCGAGGGCGCGTACCGCTCGGGCAAGAAGCACGGCGACTGGGTGCACCGCTTCGACACCGGCGACCTGCGCGCGACCGGGCGCTACATCGACGGCGTCGAGGACGGCGAGCACCGGCACTACCACGCGAACGGCGCGCTCCGTTCGCGCACGCACTACATGGCGGGCAAGCGCCACGGCGAGCACTCCGAGTGGGACGCGGACGGCGTGCTGCGCGTCGCGGGGCGCTACGCCGCCGGCCGGCCGATCGGCGAGCACCACGAGTACGACGCGAACGGCACGCTGCGCGAGCAGGGGTCGTACGTCGACGGCGAGCGCCACGGCGTGTGGCGACGCTGGAACGAGGGCGGCGAGCTCGTGCGCGAGCGCGGCTACGACCGCGGCCTGGAGCACGGCGAGTGGCGCGCGTTCTACGAGGACGGCGCGCTGCGCCAGCGCGCGACCTACCAGCACGGCGTGC
>JAUHYB010000196.1 GCA_030426745.1 bacterium | reverse complement strand
GCGCACGAGCGCGACCTGTCGGCGATCGACCTGGACGCCGCGGCGCGCGAGATCGGCGCGCTCCTGTCGCGGACGCGTTGACGAGCGCTGCGTCGCCTTGCGCGCGGCGCGCCCGCCGGGCAAGCTCCACGGCGAGATGAGCCTGTCGACCTGGATCCAACGCACCTTCGGCGGCGCGGACAGCGGCGCCGCGAAGATCGCCATCCCGCCGGTCCCCGAGGACCCCGACCAGCACCCCGAACGCCTGGCCGTGCTGCCGTACTGCAGCGAGGGCAAGGGCATCGACGTCGGTTGCGGTCACCGCAAGTCGCACCCGAACTGCATCGGCGTCGACCTGGTGGCGGGCGGCGACCGCGGCGAGCACGGCGTGGTCGCGGGCCAGGTCAGCCAGGCCGACGTGCAGGCGTCCGGTGACGCGCTGACGATGTTCGCGGACGGCGAGCTCGACTTCGTCGTCGCGCGGCACAACCTCGAGCACTACGTCGACGTGTTGAAGACGCTGGGCGAGTGGAAGCGCGTGCTGAAGAGCGGCGGCAAGCTCGCCGTCGTGCTGCCCGACGACCGCCACGTCGACACGATCGCGCTGGACCCGACGCACAAGCACGTCTTCACGCCCGACAGCTTCCGGCGCTACATGGACGGCATCGGCGGCTTCCGCGAGGTCGAGGTGCGGCCGGCGGTCGAGGGCTGGTCGTTCGTCGCGGCCTACGAGAAGCTGTAGCGACTCACCGCGACAGCGAATCCAGCCAGCGCTCGGCGTAGGCCTCGGCGCTGTGGGCGCGGGCCCAGTCGAGCGCGGCGCGGGCGACCTCGGCGTAGGCCGCGGGGTCGGCCTCGAGCGCGCGCGTGCGCTCGTCGAGCTCCTCGGCGGAGTCGAAGGCGACGCAGTTCACGCCGTCGACCAGCCCGTGCGGCGCGCAAGTCGCGGGCTTCTCGCCCAGCTTCCAGAAGGCCGGCACGCAGCCGTTCGCGGCGACCTCGTAGTGCCGCATGCAGTCCCACCCCGCCTTGCGCATCGTCAGCCCGAACAGCGACGACGCGAGGTCCGCGCGGTACGCGTCCTCCGTGTCGAAGGCGTAGCTCGACTTGCAGTGCTCCGCGATCCACGGGATGCGGTAGGCCTCCTCGCACTGCACGTGCGTCGCGAAGCGGCGCGGCTTGTCGGCGGCGACGCGCAGCGCGATCTTCGCGGCCGGGATCGAGAACGAGATCGGGCGCGTCAACGGCGCGGTGCCGTGCGTGCGCTCGCGCTTGTAGTAGCGCCCGCGCAGCGCCGCGGGGATCAGGAGGCGCGTCTTGTCCTCGCCGTCCAGGAAGACCGCTTGCGGCCGATCGGTGAAACGCGCGAAGCCGCGGCGGCGGTTCCAGGCGGCGAACTCGGCGCGCTGGCGCCGGATCGACCCGAACACCAGCAGGTCGAAGCCCCCGGCCGCGTCGTGGATCGAAGCGTCCGCGGGCGGGCGGTCGACGTCGATCGGCGGCAACAGCTTCCACAGCGTGAACCCGCGGCCGTACAGCTCCGCGCTCGGCCGCGGGCAGTCCGCGTACATCACGTCCTTGCGCGGCCAGTCGACGACGTCGGCGCCGAGGCGGCGGCGCAGCCCGTAGAACAGGCTGTCCTGGAGGTAGTCCTCCCCCGGCGTGGTCAGGAACAGGATGCGCACGTCGCGGCGGTCAGGTGCGCGGCCGGACGCGCCAGCCGAACTGCGGCGATCGGATGTCCTCGGTCGCGCCGAGCGTCATCCACGACAGCGCGCGCAGCCACGGGCGGCGGCGCGTGTTCAGCGCGCGCTTCTCCAGCACCTCGCAACCCAACCGGTCCCACATGCGCGCGACCGACTTCGGCGTGAAGAAGCGCAGGTGCGTGCGGTCCATGACGCCGTGCTCGACGTACTCGAACTCGCCCTTCAGGACGAGGTCGCGCAGCACCTTGTAGTAGCGCAGGTTCGGGATCGACGCGATGAAGCCGCCGCCGGGCGCCAGCTTCGGCAACAGCTCGCGCAGGCACTGCTCGGGGTCGACGAGGTGCTCCAGCACGTCGTTGAACACGATCCAGTCGAAGTGCCCGCCGGGCAGCTGCGGGATCGCCTCGTCGACCGTGCCCGCGATCACGCGGTCCAGCACCTGTTCCGCGCGTCGCGACGCGTCGGAGGGCTCGACGCCCCACACCTCGCCCACGCCGGACGCCTTCAGCGCCGCGCCGAAGGTCCCCGCGCCGCAGCCGACCTCCAGCACGCGCCGCGCGCCGGCGGGCACGAGCGCGCGCATCTCGGCGCGGTCCTGTTCGTAGTAGCGGTCGTCGGCGTCCATCTCGGGCAGCGGATCTTGTCATCCGCGCGGGCCGCTCACCAGCCGCGATCCACGGCTTCGAAGACCTCGCGGTCGGACCGCACGGCCGCCGCCCGCTCCGCGCGGCGGCCGGCCAGCGCGCGCGGCAGCCGCGGCAAGGCCCGCAGGAAGCCGTTGTAGAAGAGCCGGTCCAGCAGCAACCAGCCGAACAGCGCGCGCGGCACGACCCGCGACAGGTGCTCGCGCCACAGCATCCGGCGGTCCAGCACGTTCTTCCAGGTGAACAGGAAGCGGCCGCGGTGGTTCATGCCGACGTAGCGCGACGAGGGCTGCGTGCGCTCGATGTCGGAGTGCTCGCGCGCGTGTCGGACGCGCGACCGCCGGTCGACCAGCACCGTCCAGCCGCGCTTCCACGCGCGGTACGACAGGTCGACGTCCTCCCAGTAGAAGGGCGCGTACAAGGCATCGAAGCCGCCCAGCGCCAGGAAGCGGTCGCGCCGCAGCAGGACGTGCGCGCCCGACGCGAAGAAGGTCGGCGAGGTCGGGCGGTCCGCCGGCGCGTCGTCCAGCGGCAGCCAGCGCAGGTGGCCGCGCTTCCACGTCGCGCGCCGCCCCCCGTCGTCGATCGTCGCGCCGTCCGCCGCGACCGACACCGACTGCACGGCGAAGACCGCGTCGTCCGCGAAGTGCTCCAGCAGCGGCTCCAGGAAGCCGGGCCGCACCTCGACGTCGGCGTTCAACAGGTAGACCAGGTCGCAGCCTTCCGCGCGGCGCACCGCGTCGTTGCAGTTCTCGCCGAAGCCGCCGTTCGCGGCGCGCACCTCGACCCGCAGGTCGGGGAAGCGCTCGCGCAGCCGCGCGACGGTGTCGTCCGGCGACGCGTCGTCGTTCACGAGCACGCCGAAGCCCAGCCGGTCCGCCTCGGCCAGCAGGGCCGGCAAGCCGCGCTCGAGGTTGGCGAAGGAGCAGTACGACGGGATGACGACGCACACGTCCCGCGGCGCGGGCGCGCGGCGCGCTCCCGGCGGAGGCTCGTCTCGCGGACTCTCGGGCGACATCGCGCGAGAGCCTACCAGGCGTCCAACCACTGCCGAACGAGCCCCGGCACGACTTCCGCCGCGCGCCCGGGGTGGAAGCGGTCCGCCGCGTGCAAGTTCTCCGGCGCGTCGAGCGACACGACGTGCGTCTCGGCGCCGGCGAAGCGCGCGAGCGACAGCAGGCCCGCCGCGGGGTAGACGACGCCGCTGGTGCCGATCGCGGCGAAGTGCGTCGCGCTCCGCACCGCGCGGTCGATCGCGTCGAGCGCGCGCGGGACCTCGCCGAACCACACCACGTCGGGGCGCAGGCGCGCGTGGCCGCAGGCGGCGCAGGGCACGAAGCGCTCGGGATCGACGTTCTCTCGGTCCTCCGTCGTCGCGCCGCAGCGCTCGCACGCCAGCGTCGCGAGCCTGCCGTGCATCGCGATCGCCGTCGAACCGGCGCGCTGGTGCAGGTCGTCGACGTTCTGCGTGATCAGCGTGAACCCGTGGCCGCGCGCGGTCATCTCGCGCTCGAGCTCCGCCAGCGCGTCGTGCGCCGGGTTCGGCGCGACCGTCGCCAGCGCCGCGCGCCGCAGCTGGTAGAAGCGCCACACCGTCCGCGGGTCGCGCGCCCAGGCCTCCGGCGTCGCGACCTCCTCGACGCGGTGCCCCTCCCACAGGCCGCCGGCGTCGCGGAAGGTCGGAACGCCGGAGTCGGCCGAGACGCCCGCGCCGGTC
Source organism: bacterium (assembly GCA_030426745.1). GTDB lineage: Bacteria > Planctomycetota > UBA1135 > UBA1135 > JACKHV01. The sequence continues at coordinate 2,248 of JAUHYB010000196.1, read as the reverse complement.
AGGACGACCAGCGCGCGCCGAGGTGTCTCCGGGTCCCGCATCGGGGCAGTCTAGCGCGCGACGGCCCGCGGGCGCGGGCTCCCCGATGCGGGCGCTCCGCGACGCGACCGGCACGCGAGAGGCGACACGCGCGGGTCCGCTCGGCACACTGTGCGGCCCCCAGCCCCGAGGAGGTCCCCGTGAAGGTCGTCAAGTTCTGCCTGTTGCCCCTGATCCTGTTCCTGGTGCTCGTCGTCGTCGGCGGCTGGCTCTGGGGCCGTTCGCTCCCCGACCAGTGGACGGTCGAGCGCTCGCACACGATCGCCGCCCCCCCCGCCGAGATCCACCCGCACCTCGCCGACCTGCGCGCCTGGGAGGCCTGGATGGTGTGGCTCGAGAAGGACCCCACGATGAAGCTCAGCTACAGCGGCGAGCCGGGCGTCGGCATGTCGTCCTCGTGGACCGGCAAGGACGGCAACGGCTCGCAGGAGATCATCGCCTCCGAGGTCGCGGTCGGCATCACGACGCGCACGAGCTTCGACGGCTTCACGCCCTTCGAGTCGACGATCCACTTCGCGCCCGACGGCGACGGGACGCGCGTCACCTGGCGCTCCGCGGGCACGGCGAGCAACTGGGGCGAGCGGGTCTTCGGCGCGTTCGCCGACGACCTGATGGGGCCCGACTTCGAGGGGAACCTCGCGAACCTCGATCGCGTCGTCACCGCCGCTGAATAACGAGCCGCCTCCCGCGAACAGCCCCGCTCGCCCCGCTACGTCCCCCGCAGACTCCCCGCCCCCGCCCCCGCCCGATGAAGTTCGTCAAGTTCTGCCTGCTGCCCGTCGTCGTCCTGTTCGTCCTCGCCGTCGCCGGCGGCTACTTCTGGGTGCGCTCGCTGCCCACCGAGTGGAGCGTGTCCAAGAGCGTGCTGATCGACGCGCCCGTCGCCGACGTGCACGCGCAGGTCAGCGACCTCCGGAACTGGGAGCAGTGGTCGTTCTGGTTCGCGCAGGATCCGAACACCACCGTGTCCTACGACGGTGAGCCCGGCGCCGGCCAGACGGCGATGTGGCAGGGGAACTCGACCAGCGGTCGCTACGAGATCCTCGAGGTGACCCCCGACGCGATGGTGCGCGTGCAGTCGTCGCTGCAGGGCTTCCCGCAGCCGACCGAGTACACGATCGAGTACGAGCCGGACGAGGAGGGCGCGTTCGTGACCTGGACCGCGCGCGGCACCGGCGAGGGGCTCGGCGAGCGGATGATGGGCTTCCTGTCGAAGGGCATGAGCGTCGCCGCCATCGAGTTCGGACTCGAGCAGCTCGGCCAGGTCGTGCAGGCCGGCGGCGCGCCGACCGACGCCGCCGCGCCGGCCGAGGCCGAGGCCGCCGCCGAAGAAGCCGTCGAAGAGGCCGCGGACGGCGAATGACACGGCGAGGGACACCGCGGCGCCCCGCCGCGCCGCGGGGAACGCCGGCGACGACGCGCCCGTGAACTCCCCCGCCGCCTTCCGGCACCTCCTGGCCGCGCTGCCCGACCGGCCGCGCTGGATCGAGGCGCGCGCCGTGCTGCGCACCGGGCACGCGCGGGTGTTCGAGGACGACGGCGGCTTCGTCGTGCGCAACGACGCGCCGGGCGGCGGGCTGGCGGTGGTCGTGCGCGCGCCGTCGGCGGCGCTGGTGCGCGAGGCCGTGACCGACCGGGCGGGGCGCGAGGTGATCGCGCCGGCGGACGACGCGGACGCGGTGCGGGCGGCGCTCGCGGGCTGGAGCGAGGAGCGCGCCGTGCTGCACGAGTTGCGCGACGCGTCGCGGCTCGCCGCTCCCTGCGCGGACGTGCGGCCGCTGACGGCCGAGGACGCGCTGGACGGCGCGCCCGACGGGCTGCGCGAGGAGCTCGACGCCGCGCGCCGCGGCGGCGTCGTGTGGACGGCCTGCGTCGACGGAACGCCCGCGAGCTTCGCCTACGCCTACTGGCGCACCGAGGGCTGGTTCGACGTGTCGATCGACACCCTGGAGGCCTTCCGCCGCCGCGGCCTCGCGCGGGTCGCGGTGAGCGAATTGATCCGCCGCGAGCGCGCGGAGGGTCGCGAGCCGGTGTGGGGCGCGATGGAGTCGAACGCCGCGTCGCTGCAGCTGGCGGCGTCGCTCGGGTTCGCGCCGACGGACGAGCTGGTCGTGTTCACGCCGCTCGAGCGGTGAAGGTACGGAGCCGGGCTCGTTTTTTCACCGGCGTCGGGAGCCGTTCGACCGGCCTTCGAGGCCGGCCGAACGGC
>JAUHYB010000195.1 GCA_030426745.1 bacterium | reverse complement strand
GCCTGGGCCTGCGCGACGCGCTTGTCGGCCTCCGCCTGGTCGGCCTGCAGCCGCGCGCCGATGTTGTTGCCGATGTCCACGTCGGCGATGTCGATCGAGACGATCTCGAACGCCGTGCCGGCGTCCAGGCCGCGCGCGAGCACGGTCTTCGAGATGTCGTCGGGGTTCTCGAGCACGAGCGCGTGCGTGTCCTTCGAGCCGATCGTCGACACGATGCCCTCGCCGACGCGCGCGATGATCGTCTCCTCGCCGGCGCCGCCGACCAGGCGCGCGATGTTCGTGCGCACCGTGACGCGGGCGCGCGCCAGCACCTGGATGCCGTCCTTCGCGACCGCGGCGATCGTCGTCTTGCCGCTGGCGGGGTTCGGGCAGTCGATGACCTTCGGCGTGACGCTGGTCTTCACCGCGTCGAACACGTCGCGGCCGGCCAGGTCGATGCCCGCGGCCGTGCGGAAGTCCAGGTCGATGCCCGCGCGGTTCGCGGAGATCAGCGCCTGCACGACGCGCATCACGTCGCCGCCGGCCAGGTAGTGCGCCTCCAGGTCGCGCCGGTGCACGCCCTCGAGCCGCGACTGCACCAGCATCACCGACGCGTTCACGATCACGGCGGGCTGCACCTTCCGCAAGCTCATCGCGAACATGTCGAACAGCCCGACGCCGGCCTTCGTCAGCACCGAGCGCAGGTACAGGTTCGCGTAGCGCAGGAAGACGAACAAGAACAGCAGCAGGATGCCGGCGAGCACGACGAGCCCGACGTTGCGGAGCAGTTCGGAGCCGTCGTCCTGCAGGACGGCGAGGGTGCTGGAGATCATGGGTGCCTCTGGTGTGGCGGGGTCGGGGTGCGGTGTGTGCGGTGTGTGCGGTGTGTTCGTCGCGGAACGCGGCGTGCGCGTGTCCGGGTGGGACGGCGCGCGCCCGCGTGGTGCGGCGCGAACCGTCGGGCGCGCGTCAGGCGGGACCGTCGACGCGCGAGACGACGACGCGGTTGCCGGTGAGCTCGACGACGCGCACCTGCGCGCCGCTCTCGATCATCTCGCCGCGGCTGACGACGTCGACGCGGCGACCGTCCAGGCGCGCGACGCCGGCGGGGCGCAGCGCGGCCTCCACGACGCCCTCGACGCCGAGCAGGCCGCCGTCGCGCGCGTCGATCGCGCGGCCGTCCTCGAAGGTGAAGCCCTGCGCGACGAGGTGCCGGCCCAGCGGCGTGTTCGGCAGGACCTTCAGGCCCCCCATCACGACCGCCGGCACGAGGATGCCGCTGACGACGAGGAAGGTGACGCCGGTCTCGCTGGACACGCGCCAGGCGAAGACCTGCGCGCCGACGATGCACGCGGCGGCGAGGGTCCCCAGGACGCCCATGCTGGGCACGAGGACCTCGGCGAGCACCAGCAGCAGGCCGGCGCCGAGCAACAGGACGGCCCAGGTCATGCGGGTTCCTCCGTGGCGGGGTTCGTCGGGTCGTTCACGTCCGGCCCCTTGTCGTCGGCCGCGGTGTCGTCGGCCGCGGTGTCGTCGTCGTCGGCGGCGTCGTGCTCGACGACCAGCCGGCCGCCGTGCGCCTCGACGACGTGCACGCGGTCGCCGCGCGCGATGGCGGGTCCGTCGGCGCGCGCCTCGTACTCGGCGTCCGGCGCGGCGTCCAGCCGCACCTTGCCGACCGGGCGCAGGTCCGTCGTCGCCGTGCCGCGCGCGCCGGGCACCGCGGCGCTGCCGGAAGCCGCGACGCTGGACGGGAAGCCGCCGCCGAAGCCCGCCGTGCCCTCGGCGCTGGGCGCCTGCACCAGCGCGCGCAGCACCGGCGTGTCCGGCAGGAAGTGCGACAGGATCCAGATGCCGACCATCGCGAACAGCGCGACGAGGCCCAGCTCGAAGGCGGCGTCCAGCGCGCGCTGCTGGTCGTAGGCGTTGCCCAGCGAGAAGCCGGGGCCGAACTCGCTCAGCCACAGGCCGCTCATCACGCACACCGCGCCGATCAACCCGAGCCACAGCGTGCCGGGGACCACGAAGATCTCGACGACGATCAACATCGCGCCGACGAAGACCATGACGATGTGCGGCACGTCGGCCAGACCGATCATGTAGCGGCCGAACAGCAGCAGCCCGAGGCACAGGAGCGCCAGGATGCCGGCGATGCCGAAGCCCGGCGTCTTCAGCTCCATGTACCCCAGCAGCAGGCCGACCGCGATCAGCACGGACTGCATCATCGCGAACTTGGACAACAGGTCCTCGCTGCGCGACTTCTGCAGGGTGACGACGTCGTTCGCGCCGTAGCCCTCGCGCTCGAGCACCTCGCCCAGCGAGTCCGCCGGTCCGTCGGCGATGCCCAGCGCGACCGCTTCGCTGCCGGTCAGGTTCAGCAGCTCGCCGCGCTTCACGACGGTGCGCAGCAGCTCGGGCTGCGCGCCGCGCGACGTGCGGTCGTCCCACTCCTGGCCGCTGATGAAGCGCGCCTCGCCGTCGATGCGCACCTCGCGCACCTCCGTGTCCGGGTCCACCATCGCCTCGGCCAGCAGCTTCGGGCGGCCGTGGGCCTCGGCGCGCGCGCGGAACTCGCTGCGCAGGAAGGACCGCAGCTTCTCGCCCACGTCGCCGTCCTGCGAGATCAGCCCGCCGGGCGTCGCCTGGACCGGCAGCGCCGACCCGATCGTGGACGTGGAGTCCATGTAGACGCGCTCGCAGGCGATCGTGACGAGCGCGCCCGCGCTGGTCGCCGAGTGGTTCACCCACGCGATCGTGCGCAGCCCGTCGTCCGACGCCTCCATCAGCTGGCGCGAGATCTCGATCGCGTGGTCGACGCGACCGCCGGGGGTGTCGATCTCGACGACGACCAGCTCGCGGTCGTTGGCGCGCGCGTCGCGCAGGGCGCGTTCCAGGAGCGCCATGTTGCCGATGCCCAGCGCGCCCTCCAGGCGCACGTGCACGGCCTTCTCGGCGGGCGCGGCCACGGCGACCTCCGCGTCGGAGGGCGCCGACCCGCCGGAGCACGCGGTGAGCGGCGCCAGCCCGAGCAGCAGGCACAGCACCGCCAGGATCAGTCGGGGCGAGACCATGGTCGGCAGCATTCTACGGCAGCGGCCCGCCGCGGATTCACGCGGTTCCCGGATGAGTCACGCGAGGTCGGAATCCGCCAGCGTCGCCCACCAGTGCTCGCGCAGGAACAGCGCGTCGAAGCGGCGGTCGAAGCTGCGCGCGGCCAGGCGGTACGGCGTGGGCCGCACGCGCCACCCGCGGTCCTGGAAGGCCGCGAAGTCGGGCGAGCGGTCCGGCAGCCACGCGAGCAAGCGCGCGCCCCCGTCCGCGCGGGCCGCCGCGCGCGCCGCGGCGTCGAGCGCGCGCGCCGCGTCCTCGTCGTCCGCCGGCACCATCCAGTCGACCAGCGCCCGCGCGCCCGGGGCGAGGCGCTCGCCGTCGCGCAGCACCGCCAGCCCGCGCAGCGTCCCGGCGGCGTCGCGCGCGCCGAGCAAGCGGTACCGCGCGTCCCCCTGCGGCGCGCAGCGCCAGCGGTAGTAGGCGGCGTCGCGGACCGCCGACGCGCCCCACGCGCCCAGGGCGCGCTCCCACAGCCAGCGGATCTCGTCGCCGTCCGCGCCCGGCGCGAGGTCGCCCGGCCGCAGCTCCTCCACCGCGCAGTCCGTCGCCGGCGCCGACGGCGTCGCGCCGAGCTCGCGCACCAGCACCAGCTCCTCGCGCACGCGCTCGTACGACAGGAAGCGCTTGCCGACGCGCCACGCCGCCTCCAGCGGCCAGCCGTAGTGGATCGTGTCGCCGGCGGTCGCGTCGCCGCCCCCCGCGCGGCGCGGGCCGCCGTAGTGCGCGAAGTACTCGCGCGCCAGCCGCACGAACAAGCCGGGGCGCTTCAAGCCCGCGCGGTAGTCGGGGTGCACCAGCGAGTCGACCGACTGCACGAAGCGGTGCTCCTCGCCGTCGATCCACACGCGCGACGGGACGCCCGCGTACTGCGCGACGACGCGGTCGCCGTCGCAGGCGACGAACGCGCGCAGGCCGGCGGGGTTGTCCAGGAAGCGGCGCGACCACTCGCCCGCCGACCGCCGTTCACCGAACACCGCCGCCCACGTCTCGAGCAGCGACGGCACGTCGCGCGCCGGGTCCAGCGGGCGCAGCACCAGCTCGCGCGGTCGTCGTTCGAGGTCCGTCACGGCAGGAGGTCCGTGTCGCCGAGGGTCGTGTACCAGTGGTCCGCGTACCACTCCGCGGGCCGGCGACGGTCGTAGGACCGCCCCACCATCACGCGCGTCGTCGGTCGCGCGCGGAAGCCGGCGTCCTGCAGCGCGGCGAAGTCCTCGCACCAGGGCGGCAGCCAGGTGTAGAGCTCGCGCGCGCCCTCCTCCGCCGCCCGGCGCGCCGCCCAGGCGATCGCGGCGCCGCGCGCGTCGGGCTCGACCAGCCACTCGGTGATCACGAACCGTCGCGCGCCCTCGAAGCCCGCGGCCCGGCCCGCGACGAGCCCGCGGATCGCGTCCGTCGAGCGCACGACGCCGAACGCGACCCGCGACGACGCGTACCGCCAGGCCAGCGTCGCGCGGTCGCGGTCCAGCGTCGCCGCGTGGCGCGCGCGGAAGGCCTCGTACCAGGCGTCGTGGTCGTCCGGCAACGCCGCGGCGTCGCGCGAGGTGTCGACGGCGTGGTCGCCCGCGGACGCGTCGACCGCGTCGACGCCGCACGCCAGCGCGACCTGCGACCGCAGCGTCTCGTAGCCCAGGAGCGCCTTGCCGACGCGCCACGCCGCGCGCACCGGGTAGCCCCACATGAACGGGTCGCCCTCGCCGACGCGTCCGCCGTAGGTCGCGGCGAAGCGCCGGCCGACGCGCGCGAACAGCGAGCCCAGCGCGCGGCCGCGCTCGGGGTCGGACAGCGAGTCCACGCCCTGCGTGAACGTCACGCGCTCGCCCTCCACCAGCGCGCCGCGCGGCAGGCCCGCGTACTGCGCCAGCATCGCGCCGTCCCGGTCGAAGGCCGCGAACGCGCGCGTGCCGGCGGGGTTCTCGAAGTAGCGGCGGCGCCACGCGCCGGGCTGCAACAAGGGATCGCCCGCCTGCAGCTCGAAGGCCCGGCGGAACGCGTCCAGGGCGGCGCGCTCGTCGTCGGCGCGCACTTCGCGCAAGCAGGCCGCGTCGCCGCGGGCGTCGGGCTCACTCGAGGAGCGCGGGAGCGTCATGGTGGAGCGAGTGGCGGGAGTGCATGGGAATCGAACCCACCGGCCCCGCTGTTCACGAGGCCCAACCGGCTTTGAAGGCCGGGCCGCACACCAGCACGGATCCACTCCCGTCCGAGGCGCGCCATTGTTCTCGGGCTCATCCGGCTTTGCAAGGCGGACGGCCGCGATGCGGGGCCCCGTCGTCAGCGCGCGAGGTGCGAGTGCAAGCGGCCGGGCGCGCCCGGGTCGGCCCCCCACTCGAGGCCGCCGCCGAAGCGCCGCAGCGCGCGCCGCCCGGTCCGCGGGTCGCGTCCGAGGAAGCCGCAGGCGAAGTCCACGCCGCCCGCGCGGCGGTCGAAGTCCTCCGGCAGCGGGACGCGCACGCCGCGGCCGCCGAAGCGCTCGACGCCGTCGACGAGCGCCCACGCGTGCGGCTCGACCAGACCCGCCGCGTTCTCCACGGCCAGGTGCAACTCGCGGCCGCGCCGCCGCATCGTCATCGTCGCGGGCGCGGCCTGCGGCCCTTCGCGCAGGAGCTCGAGCCGGCGCGTGATCGCGTCGGCGGAGGCGTGGCGGCGGCGCGCCAGCGTCGCGTCGAACGCGACGCGCGGCGGCCCGCCGTCCCGCGCCGTCACGCCGTCGAACAGCGCGACCAGCCGCGGGTCGCCGCCGGGGCTCCACGAGCCGCCGGACAGCGAGAACTCGACCGCGCCCGTCGCGCCGGCGTCCAGCTCGAGCGGCGCGTCGGGCAGGCCCTCGACGTCGAAGGCGCCGCGGCGCACCTCCAGCGACAGCGCGACGCGGACGCGCGTCGCGAACGGGTTGCGCAGCGCGGCGCGCACCGTCCACGCGCCGCGCCACGGGCCGCCGCCGGCGTCCGTGTCGGGCTCCAGCGGCAACGCCGGCGCGGAGAGCGGCCACCCGCCGTCGTCGTCGGGCGCGAGCCGCGCCAGGCGGCGCGCGGTGACGGCGCGCTCGATCTCGTTCGTCGTGACGCCGAGCACGCCGGCGCGCATCGCGCGCAGCAACGCGTCCGGTTCGTCGCACTCCAGCGCCCAGCGCTCGCACGGCCACGCGCGGTCCGCGAAGTCGCCGGTCCACGCGCGCGCCGCGACCGCGCGCACGAGCGGCTCGTTCGCCAGCTCCC
>JAUHYB010000194.1 GCA_030426745.1 bacterium | reverse complement strand
AGGATCCCCCCGATGAACTTCTTCTGCCGGCTCCTGGGACACACCTGGGTGCACAAGTCCGACGATCCCAAGATCGCCTGGAACACCACCAAGAGCATGGACGAGCTGGCGATGACCGCCAGCGGCGTGCCGCGCTTCTACGAGGAGTGCGCCCGCTGCGGCGCGCAACGCGACCTGCCCGTGCGGGTGCGCCCCGGCTCGGCGACCCCCGCCGCGCCCGGCGGCGACGAACCCGCCCCGGCGGGCGGCTGAGCGGCCCCGCTCCCGGCGGACGGTCCCGGCCCCGGCGGACGATCCCGCCTCGGCAGACGGCCCCGCGCCCCGGCCGCCGCGCGCTTTCCGCGCTCGCGGTCCACCCGGGAGGCCCCCGCGGCCGAATGGAGGACGGCGCCCCGCGCCGCTCCCCGCGATGTCCGAACTGAACAAACAGCTCATCAAGTACGGCCTGCTGATCGCGACCTCGCCGATCTGGTACCCCTTCCTGAAGGCCGTGTGGGAGGAGCTGAACCACGCGCTGCGCGCGGACGGCGGCCTGCTCGGCTCGCTGCCGAACCGCCGCGACCGGGCGCGGCTCGCGCAGCGACCGGACGAGGAGGACGACCCCTTGCTCAACGAGCTGCGCGGACGCCCCGGCGAGCCGCGGCGCGCGCCGACGCGCAACACCGCGGGCCCCGGAAGGAGCTCGGGGAAGGGCTCGGGCAAGAACGGCGCGAAGGGCGCCGCCGGTCGCGGCGCGAAGAGCGCCCCCGCCGCCGCTCCGCGCCGGCGCGGCTTCCGCTGAGCCGCGCGTCCCGCTTGCAACGGGGTCGCGCACGGCTAGCCTGGGCCCGAACGATGGCGCACCCCCACCCCTTCTCCCCGCGCGCGTGAACACGCGACCGCGCTGGGACGCGATCGTCGTCGGCGGCGGTCACAACGGCCTCGCCTGCGCCGCCTACCTCGCGCGCGCCGGGCGCCGCGTGCTGGTGCTCGAGCGACGCGCGCGCGTCGGCGGCGCGGCGGTCTCCGAGGAGCTCCACCCGGGCTTCACCTACTCGGTCTGCTCGTACGTCGTCTCGCTGCTGCGGCCGTGGATCCAGCGCGACCTCGACCTCGCGCGGCACGGCCTGCGGCTGATCCCGCTCGAGTGCTCGTTCTCGCCGTACCCCGACGGCCGCGCGCTGGCGCGCTGGGACGACGCGCGGCGCACGCACGACGAGATCGCCGCCTTCAGCGCCCGCGACGCGGAGCGCTACCCGGCCTACGGCGCGGCGATGGCGCGGCTCGCGGAGTTCGTGAAGCCGCTGATCGACCGGCTCGCGCCGGATCCCGCGTCGCGCTCGGCGGCGGACCTCGCCGACGCGCTCTCGCACTGGCGCCGCTTCCAGGAGTTGCCGCGCGGCCTGCGCGCGCAGTTCCTGCGCCTGATGACCGCGAGCGCCGCCGACTTCCTGGACTCGTGGTTCGAGTCCGACGCGCTCAAGGCGCCGATGAGCGTCTCCGGCATCATCGGAACGATGCAGGGCGTGCGCTCGCCCGGCACCGCCTACGTGCTGCTGCACCACTACATGGGCGAGATCGACGGTCACTACCGCGCGTGGGGCTTCGCGCGCGGCGGCACCGGGGCCGTCTCGGAAGCGCTGGCCTCCGCCGCGCGCGCGCACGGCGCGACGATCCGCACGGGCGCGAGCGTGTCGACGATCCTGTACGAGGGCAGCGAGGCGCGCGGCGTCGTGCTGGAGGACGGCGAGGAGATCGCCGCGCGCTGCGTCGTGTCGGCGCTCGACCCGCGGCGCACCTTCCACGGCCTCGTCGGCCGCGACAGGTTGCCCGCCGACGTCAACGCGCACCTCGACCGCTTCCGGTACCGCGGCAGCTCGGGCAAGGTGAACCTGGCGCTCGACCGCTTGCCCGACTTCACCGCGCGGCCCGGCGCCGGACCGCACCTCGCCGGCGACATCGCGATCGCGCCGTCGGTCGACGCGCTGGAGGTCGCCTTCGACGAAGCGAAGGCGGGGCGCTGGTCCACGCGCCCCTACATCAACGTCGTGATACCGTCCCTGTCCGACCCGACGGTCGCGCCGGAGGGCAAGCACGTGATGAGCTGCTTCGTGCAGTACGCGCCCTACGAGCTCGAGGGCGGCGCGCACACCTGGCCGCGCCACCGCGAGGCGTTCGGCGACGCGGTGGTCGACACGCTCGAGGAGTACGCCCCGGGCCTCTCCGACTCGATCCTGCACCGGCAAGTGCTGACGCCCTGGGACCTCGAGCAGGAGTTCGGCTTGAGCGAGGGCAACATCTTCCACGGCGAGCTCTCGCTGGAGCAGCTCGCCTTCCTGCGCCCGATCCCCGGCCACGCGCGCCACGCGACGCCCGTGCCGAAGCTGTGGCTCGCCGCCTCCGGCGCGCACCCCGGCGGCGGGATCATGGGCGCGCCCGGCGCCCTGTGCGCGCAACACATGTTGCGGGAGCGCGCGCTGTGAGCGGCCCGCGTCCCGAGCGTTGCGAGGTGCTCGTGCTGGGCGGCGACGTCGAGGCGCTCGTCGCCGCGCTGGTCGCGGCGCGCCGCGGTCGCCGCGTCGTCGTCCTGTGCGAGCGCGCGCGTCCCGGCGGCCTGCACGGCGCGTCGGAGTTCCACCCCGGCTTCGCGACGCGCGGCGCCGTGCACGACGAGGACCGCCTGGACCGCGAGGTGGCGGACGAGCTGGACCTGGCGCGCCACGGACTCGCGTTCGAGGACGCGCCGCCGATGGTCGCGGTCGGCGGGGACGGCCGGACCGTGACCGCGCGAGCGACGGCGGACGACGCGCACCGCGCGGTGCTCGCGGGCGTCCTGCGCGACGCGCCGCCGGACCTCGCGCCGGACGGACTGGGCGACGCGCTCGACCTGTCGCGCCGCGCCGCGCCGTGGCGCGCGCTGGGCGACGACGCGTTGCACGAACTCACCTGGCGCCTGCCCGCGTCGATCGCGGACTTCGTCGAGCCGCGCGTGGACGACCCGCTGGAGCGCGCGCTCGTCGCCGCCGACGCGCTGCCCGGCACCTGGGTCGGTCCGCGCGCCGCGGGCACGACCGCGATCCACATGTTGCGCGACGCGGCGCGCGGCGCGGCGCCGCGGCGTCCCGTGGGCGGCGGCCCGGCGCTGGTCCGCGCGCTGCTCGCCGCGCTGCGCGAGCACGGCGCGCGGGTGCACTGCGGCGAGCCGATCGGCCGCGTCGCGACGACGGGGCGCGGTCCGCGCGCGCGGGTGCGCGGCGCGTGGCTGGCCGACGGCCGGGAGTACCGCGCGGACCTCGTGCTCTCGACGCTCGATCCCCTGCGCACGCTGCGCCGCCTCGTGCCCGACGAGGCGCTGGACGACGACGCGCGCTTCGACCTGGCGTCGCTGCGCGCGCGCGGGACGATCGCGGTGCTGGACCTCGCGTTCGACGCCCCGCTCGCCGCGCGCGTGTCCGCCGGGCCCGTCGCGTACCTCGACGACGCGGACGCGATGGAGCGCGCCGCCGACGACGTGAAGCACGGGCGCGTCGCGGCGCGGCCGTGGCTGGTCGCGCACGAACACGCCTGCGACGCCGGCCGCGCGTGGACCGTGCACGTCCACGGCGTCCCGCACGACGCCGGCGACGACGCGCGCGCGACGGTGGTCGACCGCGCGTTCGAGCGCCTGCGCGCGGCGCACGCCGACTTCGACGCGCGGCTCGTCGCGCGCCGCGACCGGCTGCCGGTCGACCTGGCGCGCGCGCACGGCTCGACCGGCGGGCACCTCTGGCAAGCGGAGCTCGCGCTCGACCAGCTGCACCTGTTGCGCCCGACCGTGGACCTGGCGCGGTACGCGGCGCCCGTCGAAGGCCTGTGGATGGGCGGCAGCGCGCAACACCCCGGCGGCGTCGCGCTGGGTCGCGCGGGGTTCCTGGCGGCGGGGCGCGCGCTCGCGTCGCGCTGATCATCGCACCGTGCGCGTCGGCTTCGACTACCGCGTCGCGAGGACGCACGCGCCGGGCGCGGGGCGCTACGCGCGCGAGCTGGTGCGCGCGCTCGTGCGCCTGCCGGCGCCGCCCGAGCTGACGCTGTTCGACTTCGGCCGCGGCGCGTCCGCGGTGCCGGACGAGGCGCTCGGCCTGCGCGACGCGCACGCGGTCCGGCGACACCTGCGCTGCGCCCTGCCGCGCCGCGCGTTGCCGTGGCTCGCGCGCGTGGGGCTGCCGGCCGACCGCCTGTGCGGCGGCGTCGACGTGTTCCACCGCGTCGAGCCCGCGCCGGTCCCCGTGCGGAACGCGCGCGTCGTGCGCGCGGTGGCGGAGTTGCCGCCGAAGGGCACGCCAAGCTTCGAAGCCGTCGCGCGCGAGCTGCGCGGCCTGCACCGCGTGTTCGTGTTCAGCGCGCACGGCGCCGACCGCGTGACGCGCGACGCCGGCGTCGACCCCGCGCGGGTCGCGTACACGCCGGTCGGGTGCGAGCACTGGCGCCGCGACCTCACGCCGGACGAGGCGCCGCGGGACGAGCCCCTGGAGCTCGGGGCGACGGGCCGCGCCGCGCGCGTGCTGGTCCTCGGCGCCCTGCGCCGCGACGCGAAGCCCGGCGCGCTGCTGGACGCCCTGCGCACCCTGCGCGACCGCGGCGTCCCCGCCGCGCTCACCTGGGCCGGCCGCGCGGACGACGGCCGCGAGGAGTGGGCGCGCGGCGCCGGGGACGCGGACCGGCTGCTCGTCGATCCGGGCGAGCCCGACCTGCGCCGCCTCGTCGCCGAGGCCGACTGCGTCGTGGTGCGCCCGGGCGAGGCGCTGACCCCCGTGACCGCCCTCGAGGCCTGCTCGCTGGGCGCCGCCCTCCTGGCGGACCGCCTGCCCGCCCTCGAGGAGGCCGTGGGCCCGCTCGCCGAGTGGGTCGACCCGGACGAGCGCGGCCCGGACGCGCTCGCCGACGCCCTGGCGCGGGCGCTGGCGCGCTCGGCCGACCCGGCGGAGCGCGCGGCGCGGGTGCGGCGGGCGGAGGCGTACAGCTGGCGGGCGTGCGGCCTCGCCACCCACGCCCAATACCGGAACTGACTGGGTTCGCTGTGGATCCCCTCGGCGGCCTCCCTCGCGGAGTCGGCGCGGAGGGGCGCTCCGGACCCTCCGCGGGCCGTTCTCCGGCGTCGCGGGCCGGCGCCGTGGGCACCGGGGGCCCGCGGACCCCCCGCGCGGCTCCCCCCAGGCTCGCAACTCGCCGGCTCGGCGTGACTTCCGTCGCCCGAGGCCCCCCGGACCAACAGCGAACCCAGTCAGACAGAAGGGGCGCCACCCGGTGTGGGAGTGGCGCCCCATGAGCTCGGGAACACGAGCCGAAGTTCTGTCCCCTACTCTCTCGTTTTCGCCCCCGGAGCGAACTCCGGGAACGCGTCACTCCCCCTCCCTGGGGCGGGGGCTGACGCCGCCTCGGCTCTCCGGCATGCGGGGCACGAGGCCGCGCAGCCCGGTTGCCTCCTGACGGAAGCAACCGCTTCGATCCCCCGTCGGGGATCTTGGAAAGAGCGACACAGGCCTGTCCGGTTGCGTGAACGCAGACCGACCCGCGTGCCTCTACAATAAGCAACTTCCTGGAATCCGTCCAGCCCCGAGTCGACGCGGGTCGAAAAAGTCCTCCGGTCGGGCTCCGGGGGGGCGCCGCGGCCGCCGGGATCGCCGCCGGGCGGTCGGGCGTGAGGAAGGAAGCAGCATGGTCGATCCGGAACGTACGCGACGCCTCCTGGACGAGGTCCGTCAGCTCTCCCCCTGGCCCGAGGTCGCCGGCCGCGTGCTGCGGCTGTCGCAGGACCCGGACGTGGTCCCCTCGGAGCTGGTCGAGGTCATCCAGACCGACCCCGCGCTGACGGCCAAGGTGCTGCGGCTCTGCAACTCCGCCTACTACGGCTTCCGGCGCGAGATCGCGTCGCTCACCGAGGCGGGGAACGCGCTCGGCGTGCACGCGCTCGTCAACCTCGTGCTGACCGGTTGCGCCGCGCGCTACTTCCGCACCGGCGGGCGCGGCGACGCGGCGAAGGCGCTGTGGGAGCGCTCGATGATGAACGCCTTCTCGGCGCAGCTCCTGGCGCGCGTGCACGGCGGGGTCGACCCCGACCGCGCGTACACCGTCGCGCTGATCCAGAACATCGGTCACCTGGTGATCGACGACTTCCTGGTCGAGTGTCGCGAGGAGATCGAGGACGCGCGCGCGAGCGGCCTGGACCTGCTCGAGGCGGAGCGCGAGGTGCTGGGCATGAACCACGCGCAGATCGGCGCGCGGCTCGCGCGGCGCTGGGGCTTCCCCGACGTGCTCGTCGACACGATCGAGTTCCACCACACGCCCGAGCGCGCCGCCGTGGA
>JAUHYB010000193.1 GCA_030426745.1 bacterium | reverse complement strand
CGACGCGCCCGTCGCACACGCGGCGCAGCGCGTCGAACAGCGCGTCGTGGTCGAGCGCCCCGCGCTCGTCGCGGTCGCTGCCGAAGTAGAGGTAGGGGTAGGCGTTGACCAGCAGCGCGACCTCGAACGGCGGCTCGCCGGCGTCGACGCTCGCGGCGAGCTCGTCCAGGCGCGCGCGCCGGAACTGGGCCGTGACCCCGACGTGCGCGGCGACCGCGCGGGACACCTCCAGGTCGTGCTCGTAGACGTCGATCCCCAGCGCGCGCGGACAGCCGGCGCGCGCCGCTTGCAGCACGAACCAGCCCTTGCAGCTCGCGAGGTCGACCAGGCTCTCCGGCGCGCGCGGGTACAGGCCGCGCAGCCGCCCGTCGCGGCGCCACAGCTTCCAGCCCGGCACGAGCCGCCGACCGACGACGCGGTAGTCGTGGTTGTGCGGGTAGGAGTGCGCCAGGTAGCGGCGCTGCGCGCGGTCGAGCGGGGGCGTCATCGGGCGCGCCATGCTGGCACGGACGCGGCGCGGATGCTCGCGCGAACCCGCGGCGCGGGCCTCAGATCCGCCGCAGCGCGCGCAACCACTCGCCGGGCTCGGCGCGCAGGTGCGACGCGTCGCTGACGTAGGCGAAGCGCACGACGCCGCCGCGGTCCAGCACGTACAGCGCCGGCGTCGGCAGCTCGCGCGGCGCGCGCGCGTCGCCGCGACCGGCGCCCGTCAGCGCGCGGCGCAGCGGGTCGTCCTGCTCGACGGGCAGACCGAAGCGGCGCGCGACCTCGTTGTCCGCGTCGCTGCCGACGGGGAAGCCCAGCTGCAGCGCCTGCGCGACCGCGGCCGCGTCGCGCGACGGGTCCGGCGAGACGGCGAGGACCTCCGCGCCCAGCGCGCGCGCCTCGGGCGCGTGCATCTCGAGGTACTGCAACTCCGTCGCGCAGTAGGGGCACCACGCGCCCCGCGAGAAGGCGAGGACGAGCGGCCCGCGCGCGAGCAGGTCCGCCGACCGCAACCGGTCGCCGGCGGAGGTGCGCAGCTCGAAGTCGGGCGCGCGCTCCCCGACGTCCAGCGCGCGGCCGACGCCGTCCGCGTCGCGCCGGCTCTCGCGCGAGCGCTCGAGGGCGGCGAGGACGGGCGTCGTCAGCTGCGCCTCGAGCGAGGCGCGGACTTGCAGGAGGTCTTGCGCGAGGGACATGCAGCGAAGGCGCCGGGGGGGACCCGCGACGCCTCTGCTCCAGGAAGCATCGGGGGCGCAAGAATCGCGAAAGAAAGCGCGAATTCCGTCCTGCGCTCGACCCTGTGCGAGTCACGCGCGCGCGGCGCGACCCATCACGCGGCGTCGCGCCGGCACAGCCTGCGCAGGCTCCACGCCACGCCGACGGCCCCCGCGGCGACGAAGGGCAGCGCGCGCAGGGCGTCGCCGCCGCGCTCCAGGAAGCCGAGGCCGATCGCCAGGATCGAGCCGTACGTCAGCGCCACCGCCGACAGCGCGCCGACGACGGCGGGCAGGCGCTCCGCGTCGGTGCGCACGTCCGGGCACAGCTCGCGCACGGGGCCCCACCAGCCGATCGGCCGCACGCGGCGGTAGAAGTCCGCCAGGCGGCGCGGGTCCGGCTTCGGCGACAGCAGCGTGACGAGCCCCGCGACGACCAGCGAGGCCGAGACGACGATCAGCACGCGCGCGGGGTTCGCGACCGTGCCGGGGTCGTTGCCGAAGACCGTGGCCGGCCACTCGAAGACGAACGACAGGTAGGTCGAGACGGCGGCCGAGGTGCACATCGCCGCGATCTCGGTGCGCGCGCGCACGCGCCACCAAAGCCAGCGCGCGACGTAGACCGGCCCGACGCCGGACAGGAACGCCAGGAAGAAGGTGAACAGGTCGCGCACCGAGTCGCTGGCGAGCGCGAACCCCGTCCCCAGCGCCAGCACCACGGCGCTGGCGACCCGCGCGACCCGCACGTAGTGGTGCGCGTCGGCCTCCGGCACCAGGAAGCGCCGGTACACGTCGTTCACGAAGTAGCTGGACGCCAGGTTCACGTGCGTGTCGATCGTCGACATGAAGGCGGCGAGCAGCGACGCGACGACCAGGCCCAGGAGGCCGGCGGGAAGGTAGCGCACCATCATCGCGACGTAGGCGCGCTCGTCGTCGGTGGCGGCCAGGCGCTGGCCGGCGACCACCTCGGTCACGGCGCCGCTCTTCACGGCCTTGGTCGGCAGCGCGGACCAGCCCTGCGCCGCGAGCTCGGGGCTGTCGGCCAGCGGCAACCGCACGGCCTCGCCGCCGCCCGCGGGCGCGATGACGAGCTCTTGCGCGCTGACGCCGACGAGGCGCCCGTCGACCGGCGCGTCGACGTGCTTGGTCGGCAGCACGACCAGCGACGCGAGCCCGACCAGGATCCACAGCCAGGGGCGCAGCGCGTAGTGCGCGACCTGGAACCACAGCGTCGCGAGCAGGCCCTCGCGCTCGTCCCTCGACGCGGCGATGCGCTGCACGGCGACGGCGGCGCCGTCGATGCCCTCGACGGCCCACCAGCTGACACCCAGGAAGACCGCCAGCGTCGCGACGCCCGCCGTCCAGAACTCCGCGGACAGCGGACCGCCGGGACCGACCGCCGGCAGGACGCGCAGGGTGCTCGCGGGCAGGTCCGGCGTCGCGTCGACCGCCGCCACCACCCCGGCGCCGCCGCCGACCGCGTCCCACGAGAACCACGCCAGCAGCACGCCGCCGACCATCGCCATCCCGAACTGCACGAAGTCGGTGACGACCACGCCCCAGAAGCCGGCGGACAGCGCGTAGGCCAGCGCGATCACCGCGGCGCCGCCGAGCGCGTACGGCGAGTCGTCCGCGAGCTCCGGGTAGAGCCCCTCGAAGATCTTCTTCGCGGCCAGCATCACCCAGCAGATGACGAGCGTGTTCATCACGCCCGCGTGGATGACGCCGAGCGTGCCGCGCAGAGCCGGCGCCTGTTCGTCGCCGTGGTAACGCAGCTCGATCAGCTCCGCCTTCGTCATCACGCCGCCGCGCCGCCACCAGCGCGCGAAGAAGAACACCACGCACGCGCCGCCGACCGCGTAGCACCACCACTCCCAGTTCTTCCAGATCCCGCCGTCGCGCACCCACCCGCTGACCAACAACGGCGTGTCCGCGGCGAAGCTCGTCGCGATCATCGAGGTGCCGGCCATCCACCACGGCAGGCTGCGCCCCGAGAGGAAGAACTGGTCGACGTCCTTCCCCGCCCGCCGCGCGTACACCACGCCGACGGCGAGCGCGAACGCGACGTAGCCGAGGATGACGATCCAGTCGAGGGGGGCGAGGTGCATGCCCGCGCGACCTTACGCCGGGCGCCGGGGCGGACCAAGCGCGATCAGTACGGTGCCGCACACCTCGTTGTCGCCGGACCGCAGGCTCGGCTCGGTCCGGCGCTCGACTGCGGCGACGACGAGGTGTGCGGCACCGTACTGTTCCCGGTCCGGCGCTCTATTCCGGCGACGACGAGGCGTGCGGCACCGTATGGTTCGCTCAGCCGTCGCCCAACGACAGGCCGCCCGAATCCGTCCACACCGCCAGCTCGTTCCCCGCCGGATCCGTGAAGTGGAACCGCCGGCCGCCGGGGAAGGCGAAGATCTCCTTCACCACCTCGCCCCCTGCCGCGCGCACGGCCTCCGCGCTGGCCTCGATGTCGTTCGAGTAGAGGATCACGAGCGCGCCGCCGCGCTTCACCTCGCACGTGCTGGTCATCCCTCCGACCTCGCCGCCGCCGGCGCGCCGGATGCCGAGGTAGTCCGGGCCGTACTCATTGAACTGCCACCCGAACGCCTGCTCGTAGAAGCGCCGGTTCTCGGCGAGGTTGCCGGCGTAGAGCTCGATGTAGTCGATGGCGTGGTGGGTGTGTTGCGGGGTGCTGTCGGACATGGCGGAGACAATACCGTGCCGCACACCTCGTTGTCGCCGGACCGCAGGCTCGGCTCGGTCCGGCGCTCTACTCCGGCGACAACGAGGTGTGCGGCACGGTATCGTCTCCGTCCCACGCCGCCGGCACCAACCGTCGCTTCCCGTCGTGCGACATCGCGATCGCGTCGCTCCCCGGGTCGGGTGCGTCCAGCTCGCGGTCCCAGAGCTGGCAGGTCACCTGTCGGTGCTTCTGGTCGAGCCCCTCGCAGTAGTTGGTGTAGATGCAGCGCCGCACCTCGTCGCCGCGGCCCAGCGCGATCTTGCGCCACCAGTCGGGGTCGGCGAGCGATTGGCGCGCGGCGCCGACGTAGTCGCACGCGCCGTCTCTCAGCGCCTGCTCGGCCAGCTCGAAGGTGCCGATGCCGCCCGCTCCGACGACCGGCGTGTCGAATCCCGCGTCGCGCAGCGTTCGGCGAATGGCCGCGGACAGCGGCAGGTTCCGCCCGAAGGGCGTGCCCGGTTCGATGCGCACGGTCGGCATGCACTCGTGGCCCGACGGGCCGGTGTAGGGGTAGGCCGCCTCGCCGACCTTGGGCTGCTTCGCGTCGTCGAACTTGCCGCCCTTGGACACCGACACGAAGTCCATGCCGGCCTCGGCGAAGCGCGTCGCGAACCAGGCGGCGTCGTCGACGCGCGTCCCGCCCTCGATCACCTCGTCGCCGAGGATGCGGCAGCCGACGCACTCGTCCGGGCCGACCCGGTCGCGCACGGCGCGGTAGACCTCCAGCGGCAGGCGCACGCGTCCCTCGCGGTCGCCGCCGTACCCGTCGTCGCGGCGGTTCGTGCGCGAGAGGAAGGACGCCATGGTGTAGGCGTGCGCGTAGTGGAGCTCGACGCCGTCGAAGCCCGCGCGCACCGCGCGTTCGGCGGCGTCCGCGAACAGCCCGGGCAGCACGCGCGGCAGCTCGCGCACGTGCGGCAGGTGCAGGTCGTCTACGC
This sequence comes from bacterium, assembly GCA_030426745.1. Taxonomy (GTDB): domain Bacteria; phylum Planctomycetota; class UBA1135; order UBA1135; genus JACKHV01. The sequence continues at coordinate 1,474 of JAUHYB010000193.1, read as the reverse complement.
GCTCGCGGTACCCCTGCTCCAGGTCGTCGCGCTCGCGCGGCGTGAGGAGCGCGAGCAGGTCGTCGTGCGGCAGCGCGGCGAGCGCGGCGCGCACCGCGTCGTCGTCCGCGTTCGACCCGATCGCTCCGCGGCTCTCCAGCGCCGCCCGGTGCGCGTCCGTGATCGCCAGGAAGCGCGCCAGGTACTTGTCCTTCGGCGGCCGCCGCCGGATCGCCAGGAAGTCGATGATCTGGATCAGGAGGCGCGTCTCGCCGCGCGACCGCTCGCGCACGCGCTCGACCAGCTCGCGCAGCCCTGGCAGGAAGCGGTCGTGCCCGATCCGCAGCAGCGGCCCGGACGGCACGTCGCGGATCCCCGTCGCCTCGACGACCAGCACGCCCGGCCGCCCGTCGGCGAAGCGCCCGTACCAGTCGAGCACCTCCTCCGTCACGAAGCCGTCCTCGTTCGAGCGCCACGGCACCATCGCCGGAACCCAACCGCGCGTTCGCGTCGTGAGCGGGCCCAGGCGGCCCGGTTGCAGGAGCAGGCTCGCGGCGGCTTCGTCGGCGGAGGGCCAGCGCGCGTCGGGGAGGGGGTGGGGCGCAGCCATGGGCCGGGCAGTCTAGCGGGGGACTCGCCGCGCGCGCGGTCCGGTCCGCGTCGCCGGATCCCGAAGCGCGCCGCCGCGGTGGACGCGGATCCGGGCGCGCGGATACCCTCTGCGGCTGCATGACGTCCCACGAGAAGACGCGCGTCGCCCTCGTCACGGGCGCGACCGGCGGCATCGGCCGCGCGATCTGCCTGCGCCTGGCGCGCGAGGGCGTCGCCGTCGTCGCGTGCGGGCGGAACCCCGAGCGGCTGGCCGAGACGGTCGCCGCGGTCGAGGGCGTCGGCGGCGTGGCGTTCGGCGTCGAGATGGACCTGGGTGACGCCGCGTCGATCTCGGCGGGCGTCGGGGCGGCGCTGGAGCGCACGGCGCGCCTGGGGCCGATCACCTGGCTGGTGAACAACGCCGGGATCGCGGTCTCGGCGCCGCTCGTCGAGAAGGACCGGGTCGAGCGCGAGGCCCGCGGCGAGGGCGACCTGTACGACCGCCACATGGACGTGAACTTCCACGGCGCGCGGCGGCTGTTCGAGGCGCTGCTGCCGGGGATGCTGGAGCAGCACGACGGCGCGCTCGTCAACGTGGCGTCGAGCGCCGGCCTGCAGGGATACGCCTACGTCGCGGCCTACTGCGCGTCGAAGCACGCGATCGTCGGCTACACCCGCGCCGCGGCGCTCGAGCTGGCGAAGAAGGGCGTGCGCGCGAACGCCGTCTGCCCGCACTACGTCGACTCGCCGATGACCGACGCGTCGGTCGCGCGGGTCGTGGAGACCACGGGGCGCAGCGAGGAGGAGGCGCGCGCCTTCTTCGCGTCCCAGAACCCCGGCGGCGCGCTCGTGCAGCCGGAAGAGGTCGCGACCGCCGCGTGGGACCTCTTGTCGACGGACGCGA
>JAUHYB010000003.1 GCA_030426745.1 bacterium | reverse complement strand
ACGGATCAGCCCGGGCGAGAGCTCTTCGAGTCGCATCGCACCCCCCGGGGCCTCACACCTTCGCCGGCCGCGGCCGGTCCATGCAGCCGACGAAGTCGCGCACCGACGCGACGTCGTGCTCGTCGAGAAGCGCGGACACCTCCCCCGCCAGCCGGCCCAGCAGGCCGGGGTCGGAGAAGGACGCCGTGCCGACCTGCACCGCGGCGCAGCCGACGGCCAGGAACTCGAGCACGTCCTCCGCGTTCGCGATGCCGCCGCAGCCGATCACGGGGATGTCCACGGCGTTCGCGCACTCCCACGCGCAGCGCAGCGCGACGGGCTTGATGCCGACGCCGGAGTAGCCGCCCTGCTTCGTCGCGAGGCGCCACGCGCGGCGGCGCCAGTCGACGGCCATGCCGAGCAGCGTGTTCACCGCCGTCACCCCGTCCGCGCCGCCGGCCTCGACCGCGCGCGCCATGTCGCCGATGCGCGTGACGTTCGGCGACAGCTTCGCGAACAGCGGCTTGGTCGAGACGTCGCGCACGCGGCGCAGCACGCTCTCGGCCGTCGCCGGATCGGTGCCGAACGGCAGCTTGCCGCCCTGCACGTTCGGGCAGGACAGGTTGAGCTCCAGCGCGTCGACCTCGTCGCGCTCCTCCAGGCGGCGCGCGAGCTCGACGAACTCCTCCTCGCGCTCGCCGCCGATGTTCGTGAACACGACGCAGTCGGCGTCCGCGACCTCGGCCAGCGTGCTCTCCAGGTAGGACTCGATCCCGCGGTTCTCGAGGCCGATCGAGTTCAGGAAGCCCGCCTCGGTCTCGTAGATGCGCGGGTTGTCGTTGCCGCGGCGCGGCAGCAGCGACACGGTCTTGCTGACCAGCCCGCCGAGGCGCTCGGGCGGCGACAGGAACTGCATCTCCAGCCCGTGGCCGAAGGTGCCCGACGCGGACAGCAGCGGGTTGCGCAGCTCCAGCGAGGCCAGTTGGACCGACAGATCCGCCATCGACGTCAGGCTACCGGGTCCCGTCGGCGGCGGCAACGTCAACCGCCGGCCCGGCGTTCCCGTCCGCGTCCCCGTCCGTGTCCCCGTCCGCGCGATCGTCGTCGCGCCCGGCGAAGGACGTCAGGAACAGGAGCACCGCCCCCACCGTGATCCCCGAGTCGGCGACGTTGAAGGTCGGGAAGTGGTAGGGCGCGTCGCGGAAGGGCAGGTCCGCGAAGTAGACGTCGATGAAGTCGCGCACCTCGCCGTAGGGGTGCGCGGTGTTCGGGTCGATCAGGAAGAGGTTGTCGTAGAGGTTCCCCATCGCGCCGCCGAGCACCAGCACGAGCGCCAGCGTGAACCACGGCCGGCCCCGCGGGGTGCGCAGCAGCATCCACACCAGGAACAGCACCGCCAGCACCCTCCCCGCGACCAGGGCGTGCGGGAAGCTCGCGAAGCCGCCGAAGGCCGCGCCGGGGTTCTTCGACAGCATGAAGGTGAACCAGTCCACGTCCTCGCCCAGCACGTGCATGCGCCGGTGGCCGCAGGGGCAGGTGATCGGCAGCTCGCCGGCGCGCTCCAGCGGACCGAGCCAGGCGAAGACCGCCGCCTTCGACCACAGGTCGAGCGCGACGAGGACGAGCGCGCCGCCGAAGCGCGCGAGCAGCGTCCGCGCGCCGGGGCGCGGGGCCTTGCCGCCGTGCCGCGTCGCGCCGTCCGCGGCCAGGTCGGCAGCGGGCGCGCCGGGCGTCGGCTCCGTCGCCGCGGGCGCGACGCCCGTGGGATCCGCGTCCCCCATCAACCGGCCTCGGCCTGTCGCTGGCACTCGATGCAGTACTCGGCGTACGGGATCGCCCGCAGGCGGTCCTTCTTGATCCACTGGTCGCAGGCCTGGCAGCGCCCGAAGGTGCCGTCGGCCAGGCGCTCGAGCGCGTCGAGCATGCGCCCCGCCGTGGCCTCGTCGCGCTGCATCAGCTCGAACGACAGCTCCAGCGAGTAGCCGTCCCCGTCGTCGCCCTGGCGGTCGGCGTTCGCGTGGCTGGCGGACTCCGCCTCGAGGCGGGAGATGTCGCCGCGGACCACGCCCAGCATCAGGCGCAGTTGTTCCTCGAAGGCCGCGAGGTCGGCGGGGGAGAGCTTACGTCCGGGCATGGTGTCGAGCGGGCCGGGGGGACCGGAGGGCGCGGGAGTATAGGGGTGCCCGAAATGGGCCACAAGAGCAGTCGGGGGACGTGCTTGCGTCGGCGCCGCGCGGAACGGAGGCTCTGCCGCGTGACGACCGCCCGCCCCACCGACGACGCCGCGCCGCCCGCGCTCCGCGCGCTGCTGGACGACTTCCTGACGGCCCTCCGGGTCGAGGCGGGGCTCGCGCGCGCCACCCTGGCGGCCTACCGGGCGGACCTCACGACCTTCCTCGCCTGGGCCGGGCGGCGCGGCGCGGCCGCGATCGAGGACATCGACGCGGTGCTCGTCGTCGACTACCTGGCCCACCGGCGCGCCGAGGGGCTCGCCGAGTCGACCGTCGCGCGCGACCTGACGTCGCTGCGCATGTGGATGCGCTGGCTCGCGAGCGAGGGCGTCGTCCCCCGCGACCCGACCGCGCGGCTGCAGTCGCCGGTGCTCGCGAAGCTCCTGCCGCATACGCTGAACGTCGAGGAGGTCGAGCGCCTGCTCGTCGCGCCGGACGGCGACTCCTGGCGCGACCAGCGGGACCGCGCGCTGCTCGAGGTCCTGTACGCCTGCGGCGCGCGCATCAGCGAGGCCGTCGGGCTGACGACGGACCGCCTGGACAGCGAGCTGCGCGTCGTGCGCCTCCTGGGCAAGGGCTCGAAGGAGCGCGTGGTGCCGATCGGCGCCCGCGCGCGCGGCGCGCTCCGCGACTGGATCACCGGCGGCCGCGCCCGCCTGCCCGGAGCCCGGCAGCGCCGCGAGGTCTTCCTGTCCGCCGCCGGCAAGCCGCTCGACCGCACGAACGCCTGGCGCCGCGTGAAGGCCGCCGCCCTGCGCGCGGGCCTGCCGGCGGACGTCCACCCCCACAGCCTGCGTCACAGCTTCGCCAGCCACCTGCTCGCCGGCGGGGCCGACCTGCGCGCCGTGCAGGAGCTGCTCGGCCACGCCTCCATCCGCACCACCGAGATCTACACCCACCTGGACGAGGACCACATCCGCGGCCTCCACCGCCTGTACCACCCGCGGGGTTAGCGGTCCGGGTTCAGCCCGGCGCCCGCCGACTCCGATGAGGGATCGTCGATGTCCCCCGACCCTTCCCGTCCCCACCTCCGCGCGATCCTCTTCGATCTCGACGGAACCCTGTACCGGCAGTCGCCTCTGAAGAAGCGGATGCTGCGCGAGCTCGTCACCGTCCCGCTGCGCCGGATGGCGCCGTTCGAGGGGTACCGCACGGTGCGTCGCCTCGCGCGCTTCCGTCGCGACCGCGAGGCGTTGCGCGACCTCGGCCGGCCCGACGAGTCGCTGGAGGAGCTGCAGTACGCCCGCCCCGCGGCGGCGCTCGGCGAGCCGGCGGACCGCGTGCGCGCGTCGGTGCTGGAGTGGATGCACGAGCGGCCGCTGCGCCACCTCGCGGCGGCGCGGCGAGCGGGCGCGGCGGAGCTGTTCCGCGCGGCGCGATCGCGCGGGCTCGAGGTCGGCGTGTTCAGCGACTACCCCGTGGACGCGAAGCTCGCGGCGCTGGGGCTCGACGCCGAAGTGTCGCTGACGCTGTGCGCGACGGACGTCGAGGTCAACGCCTTCAAGCCGCACCCCGCCGGCTTCCTCGCGGCCTGCGAGCGCTGGGGCTTCGCGCCCGGCGAGGTGCTGTACGTCGGCGACCGCGTCGAGGTCGACCACGCCGGCGCGACGGCGGCCGGCATGGCGTGCGCGCTGGTCGGCGAGGAGAGCGCGGGCCACCCCGACCACACGACCCACGACGCGTTGAGGGAGCGCCTTGCGGACCGTGGCTGACTCCGAACGCGGCTTCGCGCTGAAGCCCTACGTGCAGATCGCGCGCGTGGACCACTGGTTCAAGAACGCGTTCATGCTGCTGGGCATCGTGCTCGCCTTCTTCTACGAGCCCGCGCTGTTCGCGTGGAGCTCGGCGCCGCGCCTGCTCCTGGCGTTCTTCGCGACGTGCATCGTCGCGTCCAGCAACTACGTGTTGAACGAGTGGCTCGACGCGCCGCTCGACCGCCTGCACCCGACGAAGAAGGACCGCCCCGCCGCGCGCGGCCTGGTCAGCATGCACGGCGCGATGATCGAGTGGCTGGGCCTCGGCGCGCTCGGCCTGTGGATGGCGTCGCAGGTCGGCACGGCCTTCGCCTACTCCGCGCTGGCGCTGTGGGTCATGGGGTGCGTCTACAACATCCCGCCCATCCGCTCGAAGGACATCGTCTACCTCGACGTCGTGTCGGAGTCGGTGAACAACCCGATCCGGCTGTTCCTGGGCTGGCACGCGCTGATCCCGGACCTTTGGCCGCCGCTCTCGCTGGCGCTCGCCTACTGGATGGTCGGCGCCTTCTTCATGGCGATCAAGCGCTACGCCGAGTACCGGCGCATCGGCGACCCGGCCGTCGCCGCGAGCTACCGCCGGTCGTTCGCCTACTACGACGAGCAGCGCCTGATGGGCAGCGCGGTCTTCTACATGACGGCGTGCGCGCTCTTCTCCGGCGTCTTCCTCGTGCGCTACAAGCTGGAGCTGATCCTGGCCGCGCCCGCGGTCGCCGGCTTCTTCGCGTACTACACGATGATCGGCATGCGCGCCGACAGCCCGGTGCAACACCCCGAGCGCCTGTACCGCGAGCGCGGCTTCTTCGCGTACGCGCTGTTCACGTCGATCCTGTTCGTGTTCTGCATGTTCCTCGACTTCCCCGCGCTGTACGACTGGCTGAACTACGAGCCGTCGCACTTCGTGCCGCTGTGGAGGATCGGGAACTGAGCGCGCGGGCGAGACTCGTCGCGGGCGCGCTCGTCGTGCTCGTGGCGGCCTTCGCGCTGGCGGCGCTGCTGCACGACCGTCGCGGCGCGCTGGAGAGCGGCTTCGGCTTCGCCGACGACGAGGCGGCGCACCTGGTCAGCGGCGTGATGGTCCACGACTACCTCGCCGCCGGCGAGTTCGGCGACCCGCGCACCTTCGCCGAGCAGTACTACGTCCACTACCCGAAGGTCGCGATCGGCCAGTGGCCGCCCGGTTACCACGCGGTGCAAGCGGCGTGGACGCTCGTGTTCGGCGTGCACCGCGAGTCGGTCGTGCTGCTGGGCGCGTTCCTGGCCGCGCTGGTCGCCGCGCTGTGCTACGCCGCGCTCGCACCCCGCGTCGGGCCGTGGTGCGCCGCGGCGGGCGCGCTGGTGTTCCCGCTGCTGCCGCTCGTGCAGAGCTACTCCGCCGCCGCGATGACCGAGGTCGCGCTGGCGCTGTGGTGCCTCGCGGCCGTCCTCGCCTTCGCGCGCCTGATGGACCGCGGCCGCTGGCGCGACGGCGTCGCGTTCGGCCTGTTCGCGGTCGCGGCGATCCTGACCAAGGCCAACGGGCTGGCGCTCGCGCTGGTGCCGCCGCTCGCGATCCTGATCGGCCGGCGCTGGTCGCTGCTGCGCTCGCGCCCCCTCTACCTGTCGGCGGCGATCGTCGCGCTGCTCGCCGGGCCGTGGACGGTGCTGTTCCTCGACGTGAACCGCTCGACGTGGGGCGGCGGGCACGGCGCCAGCCTGCGCTTCGTGCTGGAGTCCGCGCCCTTCTACGCCCGCGAACTCGTCGCGCTGGGCGGCGCGCTGGTGCTGGCGCTCGCGGTCTTCGGCGCGTGGTCGCGCGCGCGCGGCCGCGACGCGGAAGGCCCGTGGGTCGCGTGCGTGGCGTGGTGCGCGGCCGTCGCGGTCTTCCACGTGCTCGTGCCCAGCTCGATCGAGACGCGCCACCTGGTGCTGCTCGCGCCGGCGCTGTGCATCCTCGCCGCGGCGGGGGCGCGCGACCTCGCGGCGCGCGTGCCCGCGCTCGCGTCGCGCGCGTCGCTCGCCGGCGCGCTGCTGCTCGCCGTCGCGTTCCTGGCGCTCGGCTGGTCGTTCCCCGCCAAGCGCTACCACGGCTTCGACGAGGCCGTCGCGTTCGTGCAGGGCGAACCGGCGTACGACGGGCTCGCGGTGCTGGTCGACTCGGGCTCCATCGGCGAGGGGCTCGCCGTCAGCGAGTTCGCGTTGACCGACGAGCGCCGACCCGACCGCTACGTCCTGCGCGCGACCAAGTTCCTGTCGCACTCGAGCTGGACCGGCGAGGGCTACCGCGCGTTCTACCCCACGCCGCGCGAGCTGGGCGCGGCGCTCGACGAGGTGCCCGTCTCGATCGTGCTCTACGACCACTCGATCAAGCCGCACCAGGCGATGGAGCACCGGCGGACGCTGCACGCCTTCCTCGAGTCCGACGAGAACTGGCGCCTCGCGCGCGCGTTCGACGTCGTCCGGGGCGACCGCGCGCACCCCGCCGCCCTCGAGCTGTGGGAGCGCGTCGCGCCGGACCGCGCGCGGACGATTTCGCTCGACTTCACGCGGATCCTCGGGCGCGACGTGCCCCTGGGTCACGGCGTCGACTCGAAGTGAGTCACCGCGCGCGCGCCCTGTCCAGGAACAGCGAGCGCCGCACGGAGGCACACAAGGCCTTGGCCGCCGCGCGGCGGCGCGGGACAATGCACGGGTCGCGCCACCGCGCCCCCTCGCGCCATGCATCGCCTGATCGCACTCTTCGCGGACGCCGCGGACGCCGTCGTCGTCGCCGACCGGCAGGGCCGCGTCGTGCACGCGAACGAAGCGGCCGAGCAGCTCTTCGGGCTGCTGCCCGGCGAGGCGCCGGAGATGCCGCTGACCAGCCTGTGCCCCTTCGGCGTCGAGCTCGAGGGCGGCCCGCCCGACGGGCGGCTCGTGCGCTGCCACACGCGCGACGGCAAGGCGTTCGACTCGCGCGTCGTCGTGCTGAACATCGCGACCGAGGACATCCCGCTGTCGGTGTGCGTCTTCTGGCCGCTGGGCGGGATCGAGGACGAGCGCCACGCCAGCACCGGGTACCAGCGCGCGCTGCTGCAACTCGCGCGCACCAAGGAGCTGTCCGGCGGTGACTTCGAGGCGGCCGCGCGCGCGATCTGCGTGCTGGCGGCGGAGACGATGCAGGTCGAACGCATCAGCGTGTGGCTGCTCGACGACGCGGCCGAGGTGCTGAGTTGCGCGTGCCTGTACGAGCGCACCAAGCGCACGTTCAGCTCGGGCACGCAGCTGACCGCCCGCGACTACCCGCGCTACTTCGCGGCGCTGGAGGAAGGCCGCGCGATCGCCGCGCACGACGCGGTGCACGACCCGCGCACCAGCGAGTTCGCGCACGGCTACCTCGACGTGCGCGGGATCGGCGCGATGCTCGACTCCGTCCTGCGCGTCGAGGGCAAGGTCGTCGGGGCGATCTGCCACGAGCACGTCGGCCCGCCGCGCACCTGGCGCGAGCAGGAGATCGTCTTCGCGGGCGAGCTCGCCGACCAGGCGGCGCACGCGCTGTTGTCGGCGCGGCGCGTCGCGGCCGAGGAGGAGCGCGAGCAGATGGAGGCCGAGCTGCGCCAGGCGCAGAAGCTGGAGGCGCTGGGCCGCCTCTCCGCCGGCGTCGCGCACGACTTCAACAACCTCCTGTCGGTCATCCTCGGCAACGCCGAGCTGGCGCGCTCCGCGACGACGCGCGAGGAGCTGGAGGTCACGCTGGACGAGATCCGCACCGCCGGCGAGCGCGCGGCCGACCTCACGTCGCGCCTGCTGGCGATCGGTCGCCGCCAGGTCCTCACCACCGAGACCGTCGACTGGAACGAGCGCCTGCACGAGTCGATCCAGCTGCTGCGGCGCCTGATCCCCGCCGACATCCTGCTCGAGTTCCAGCCGACCGACGACTGCACGTTGGTCGAGGCGGACCCGACGCAGCTCGACCAGATCCTGATGAACCTGTGCCTGAACGCCCGCGACGCGATTCAAGGCGGCGGCCGCATCACGGTGACGACGCGGCGCGAGCGCGCCGAGAACGGCCACGGCGCCGACGTGGTCCTGCGCGTCGAGGACGACGGCGCGGGCATCCCCGAGGAGTTCCGCGACCGCATCTTCGACCCCTTCTTCACGTCGAAGGAGCTGGGCAGCGGCACGGGCCTCGGCCTCTCGATGATCTACGGCATCGTCCAGCAGCACGGCGGCCGCGTGGACGTCGAGTCGCAGGTCGGCGACGGCACCGCGTTCGAGGTGCGCTTGCCGGCCGCGCAGGTCGAGGAGTCCGAGGCGCGCCCCGAGCCGACGACCAACGGACGACGGAAGGGCGGCGCGCGCATCCTGCTCGCCGAGGACTCCAGCTCCCTGCGCCGCATGACGCGGCGGTTGCTCGAGCGCGCGGGCTACGACGTGATCGAGGCGCAGGACGGGAACGAGGCGCTGGCGCGCTTCCGCGAAGCCGGCGACGACGTCGACCTGGCGCTGCTCGACGTCGTGATGCCGGAGCGCGACGGTCGCGCGACCTTCGAGGCCCTGCGCGAGCTGGAGCCGCGGCTGCCCGTGCTGTTCATGACCGGCTACGGCGCGCAGGTGCTGTCGCCCGACTTCCTCGAGCGCGAGGACGTGCACGTGCTGGCCAAGCCCTTCGAGGCGCGCGACCTGGTGCAAGCCGTCCGCGACGTGCTCGAGGAGGCGACCCCCACCACGGATTGATCTCGGCCGATTGATCTCGGCCGATTGATCTCGACCGGCTGATCTCGGCCGACGGACCGCCGCCGAGCGACAGCCACCGACGGACCGCGCCCGAGCCGACGGCCCTGCGCGGCACGACGAAGGCCCGACGCCGTACGCCCGTACGGAGGGCCGCTCTTGCCTCCGGCGCTGCGGTCGGCTCCAGCGCCGCGGGGCGGCGCTGCGCCGTCCCGTTCACGGTGCCGGGACCTTGGAGCTGCTCCGTTGTTGCCTGTGCTGGGGTGGAGCGTGCCTTTCATCCGTTGCTCTTCTCCTGCGCGTGGTTCGTCCTTCTTCGCGCTCTTTGCTCCTTCGCGGGGCCTTCGCGTGAAGCCGCGACGGCGGAGTCGCGTTGCCTTCCACGTGTCCCGGCCGTGGAGAACGCCGTTGTTGGAATGGACCGCCCGGGCGCTGCAGCCGCCCGCGCGGTCCGTCCCTGCAACGGCGCGGTGCACCGCCCGCGTTCCATCTCGCAGGACCCCGTGCGCCGGACCGCCGTCGCCTCCGTCGCTCGCCGGAACACGCGCTCGCGCGCTCGAAGAACCCCGGCCGCTGCCGGGCGGCGTGGCCCGGGGCTCTCCCGTCCTCCGCCGACCCGAGCGTCGCGAGGTCAGTCGCGGAGTTCCTTCGGGCGCGCGAGCCACGCCAGGCGTCCCGCGCCGGCGCGCAGCGCGGACCAGTCGTCGATCGCGAGCTCGACGCAGGCGACCGTCGCCGTCGGGAAGCGCGGCGCCGCCTCGCCGGTCAGGCGCGACACCAGCCCCGAGCAAGTCGGCTCGTGGTTCACCAGCAGCAGCGTGCGCGGGTCCCCCGCCGCGGCCGCCACGCGCGCCATCGCCGTCGCGGGGTCGGTCAGGTACAGCGCCGGATCGAACTCCACCGGCGGCGTCGCGTCGAGCTCCGCGACCGTCAGCTCCGTCGTCTCCCGCGTGCGCGCCGCCGTCGACGACACGACCAGGTCCGGCACGACGTCGCGCTCGACCATGAGCCGCCCCATTCGGGCCGCCGCCCGGCGTCCGCGCTCGTTCAGGAGTCGTTCGTGGTCGCGACCGATGCTGGTCGCCCAGTCCGACTTCCCGTGACGCATCACGAGGAGCGTGCGGGCCACGTCAGCGACCGAAGCGCAGGCTGGGGATGACCGCGAGCGCCTCGCGCGCGATCGAACCGGTCATCTTCGACACGCCGTGCTCGCGGTCCACGAAGCGGATCGGCAGCTCCTTGACCGACGCCTTCGCGCGCTTCGAGCGCCAGGTCATCTCGACCTGGAACGAGTAGCCCGACGCGGCGATGCCGTTCAGGTCGATGCGCGACAGGAGCCGCGCGTCGTAGCAGCGGAAGCCGGCGGTGTAGTCCTGCACGTCGAAGCCCAGGAAGAGCTTCGCGTAGAGGTTGCCGCCCTTCGACAGCATGCGGCGGCGCATCACCCAGCCCTCGGTGCCGCCGCCCTCGACGTAGCGGCTGCCGATGACGAGCTCGTTGTCGACGCCGGCGTACGCGAGCCGCGGCAGGTCCCACGGCGCGTGGCTGAAGTCGCAGTCGATCTGGAACAGGCGCTCGTAACCGCGCTCCATGCCCCACGCGAAGGCGGCGAGGTAGGCGTGACCGAGCCCGGCCTTCTCCTTCTTGTGCAGCACGTGCACCGCGGGCAGCTCCTCCGCCAGGCGGTCGGCCAGCGCGCCGGTGCCGTCCGGCGAGTCGTCGTCGACGACGAGGATGTCGCAGTCGAGCCACGTGAGGATCGCGCGCACCATCGACTCGAGGTTCTCGAGCTCGTTGTACGTCGGCAGGCAGACCAGCAGCCGCGGCTCGAAGGCGTGCGGCGTCGCGGGTTCCAGCGGACCGGTCGGGTTCGACGCGACCAGGTGGCGCTGCGCCGCGTCGAGGTCGCCGCCGCGAGCGATCAGCACGTCGCGCGAGTCGGCGCCGCCCGCGATCAGGCGCTCCGCCGCCGCGAAGGACGCGACGTGCACGACCCGCCCCGCGGGCGTCGTGGCCGTGCGGTGCAGCGAGGCGTCGTCGTCGAAGCCGCGCGCGGGGGCGCCGGCGCCCTGCGCGCGCTCCCGGCTCGCCGGGGTCGTCACGCCGGCGTTCGCGCCGTCCGTCGTCCGTGTCTCGGTGGGTTCCATGCCGAATCTCGCAGCCGGACACCATACCCCACCGGGAGCGGTCGCGCCGCCGCGAACCGCGCATCCTCCCGCGGGGCGCGCGTCAGCTCGCCGCGTCGTCGCGACCGCCCAGGTGGTCCAGGATCGTCTTCGCGAGCGCGCCGCTGATGCCCGGGACGGAAGCGAGTTCCTCGACGGACGCCTCGGAGACGCCCGCGACCGAGCCGAAGCGCTGGATCAGCGCCTTGCGCTTCGCCGGGCCCACGCCGGGGATGCCGTCCATCCGCGAGCGGATGCGGCCGCGCTCCTTGCGGTGGTAGGTGATCGCGAAGCGGTGCGCCTCGTCGCGGATGCGCTCGAACAGGAGCCGCACCGCGGAGTGCCGCGGCAGCTCGATCGGCGACTCGACGTCCGGCAACACGAGCCGCTCCTCGCTGCGCGCCTTGCGCTTGCCCTTCACCGACCGCTCTGCGCGCGCCTTGGCCAGGCCGACCATCGCGACCGACCACGCGCCGGCTTCCTCGCGCGCGGACAGCGCCGAGTCCAGCTGCGCGCGCCCGCCGTCGATCACGACGAGGTCGGGCAGGTCGTCCTCCTTCGCGCCGCGGCGCAGGCTGCGGCCCACGACCTCGCGCATCGACGCGAAGTCGTCCTGGCCCTCGACGCCGCGCACCTTGAAGCGGCGGTAGCCCGAGCGGTCGGCGATCCCGCGGCGGAAGCGCACGCGGCTGGCGACGACGTGCGAGCCCTGGAAGTTCGACACGTCGAAGCAATCGATGACCTCGGGCGGCTCGTCCAGGTCGAGCAGCGCGGCGACGTCCTCCAGCACGGCCTCGCCGTCGGCGGTCTCGCGCTCGAACTTCGTCAGCGCCTCGCGCGCGTTCTCGCCCGCGACGTCCAGCATCTTCAGCCGGTCGCCGCCGCCGGGCACGACCAGCTTCACGCCGGCCTCGGACAGCGCGCCCTCCAGCAGCTCGCCGTCGGCGGGCTCGCAGGGCAGCACGAGCTCGTCGGGCGCCGCGCGCCGGCCGCCGCCGTACAGCGCGGTCAACACCGAGTGCAGCAGCTCCTCGTCCGGCAGCTCGGACCGGAAGCGGTGCGTGCGGCTCTCCGCCAGCCGTCCGTCGCGGAACGCCAGCCGGTGCACGACCGCCGTGTCGCCCCGGCGCGCCAGCCCCAGCACGTCGCGCGCGACGCGGTCGCGCGGCTTCACGCCCTGCCCCTCGACCGTGCGGCGCAGCGCCTTCAGCCGGTCGCGCCACTGCGCAGCGCGCTCGTACTCCAGCTCCTCGGCTGCGCGCTGCATGCGCGCCTCCAGGTCCTCCTCCAGCTCGCGGATGTCGCCGGACAGGATGCGCGTGGCGCGCTGGACGAGTTCCTCGTAGTCCGTCGCCGAGATCAGGTCGACGCAGGGCGCCGAGCACTGGCCGATCTGGTGCTTCAAGCACGGCCGGCTGCGGTGGTTCATCACCGAGTCCGGGCAGTCGCGCAGCGGCACGACGCGGTGCAGGTCCGACAGCGTCGCGCGCACGGCGCGCGCGGACGCGTACGGGCCGAAGAAGCGCGAGCGCCCCTCCTGCTTGCCGTGCTTCGGCGAGTGCGCCCGCACGAACTTCAGCCGCGGGAAGCGCTCCGCCGTGTCGAGCCGCAGCATCAAGAAGGACTTGTCGTCCTTCAGGCGCACGTTGTGCGGCGGCTTGTGTTGCTTGATCAGCGCGTCCTCGAGCAGCAGCGCCTCGGACTCGGTGCGCGTGACGATCGTCTCGACGTCCCGCGCGTCGCGCGCCAGGAACGGGATCGAGAAGCGCCCGTCGCCGCCGGGGCGCCGATAGCTCGACAGCCGCGCGCGCAGGTCGCGCGCCTTGCCCACGTACAGCACCTTCCCGCCCGCGTCGCGGAACAGGTAGACGCCGGGCCGGCGCGGCACGCCGTCCATCGTCCAGGCGGGCTCGGTCACCGCGCCAGCTCCAGCTCCTCCAGCTGCTTCAGGCGGTCGCGCAGGGTGGCGGCTTCCTCGAAGGCCAGCTCGCCGGCCGCCCGCAGCATGTCGGCGCGCACGCGCGCGATCTCGCCGCGCAGTTCCTGCGGCGTCCAGCGCGCCGCCGGGTCGTCCGACGCCTCGTCGCCCGCGTCCGGCGCGGGCGCGACGTCGGTGTAGTCCATCTCGTACAGCGACTCGATCGAGTCGCGGATGGGCTTGATGATCGTCTTCGGCTCGATGCCGTGTTCCGCGTTGTAGGCGACCTGCACCTCGCGGCGGCGCGTGACCTCGTCCATGCAGACCTGCATCGACGCGGTGACGCGGTCCGCGTACAGGATCACGCGGCCGTCCGCGTTCCGCGCCGCGCGTCCGCAGGTCTGGATCAGCGAGGTCGTGGAGCGCAGGAAGCCCTCCTTGTCGGCGTCGAGTACCGCGACCAGCGCGACCTCCGGCAGGTCGAGGCCCTCGCGCAGGAGGTTGATGCCGACCAGCACGTCGAACTCGCCCGCGCGCAGGTCGCGCAGGATGGCGACGCGCTCGATCGCGTCGATCTCCGAGTGCAGGTAGCGCACGCGGATGCCCAGGTCCTCGTAGTAGGTCGTCAGCTCCTCGGCCGACCGCTTGGTCAGCGTCGTGACCAGCACGCGCCACCCGGCGTCCGTGACCCTGCGGATCTCTGCCAGCAGGTCGTCGACCTGCGTGCGCGCGGGGCGCACGTCGATCTCCGGATCGAGGAGACCCGTGGGGCGCACGATCTGCTCCGCGACGTGCTCGCCGGAGCGCTTGCGCTCGTGGTCCGCCGGCGTCGCCGACACGTACACGATCTGGTTGACCAGCTTCTCGAACTCCTCGAAGCGCAGCGGTCGGTTGTCGAGCGCGCTGGGCAGTCGGAACCCGAACTCGACCAGCGTCTCCTTGCGCGAGCGGTCGCCCTTGAACATCGCGCCGACCTGCGGGACCGACACGTGGCTCTCGTCCACGAACATCAGCCAGTCCTCGGGGAAGTAGTTCAGCAGCGTGAACGGCGCCTGGCCGGGCGCGCGGCCGTCCATGTAGCGCGAGTAGTTCTCGATGCCGTTGCACATGCCCGCGGTGCGCAGCATCTCGAGGTCGTGGCGCGTGCGCTGCTCCAGGCGCTGCGACTCCAGGCGCTTGTCCAGCCGGTTCAGCTCCGTCAGGCGCTCCTCCAGCTCCACGGAGATGCCCTCTACGGCCGTCTGCAGGCGCTCTGCCGGCGTCACGTAGTGCGACGCGGGGAAGACCATCGTGCGCTGCAGGTCCTGCAGCACCTCGCCGCGCAGCGGGTTCACCAGCACCAGCTGCTCGATCTCGTCGCCGAACATCTCGACGCGGATCACCACCTCGTCCTCGTAGGCGGGGAAGATCTCGATCACGTCGCCGCGCGCCCGGAAGGTGCCGCGGCGGAAGTCGATGTTGTTCCGCGCGTACTGCATCGTCGTCAGCGCGCGCAGCAGGTCGTCGCGGTCGATCGTCTGGCCGACGGCCAGCGGCAGCGCCATCTCGCGGTAGTTCTTCGGCGAGCCCAGACCGTAGATGCACGACACCGACGCGACGATGATCACGTCGCGCCGCTGCAAGAGCGAGCGCGTCGCGCTGTTGCGCAGGCGCTCGATGTTCTCGTTCCGGCTGGCGTCCTTCTCGATGAAGGTGTCCGACGACGGGACGTACGCCTCCGGCTGGTAGTAGTCGTAGTAGCTGACGAAGTACTCGACGGCGTTGTTCGGGAACAGCTCCTTGAACTCCGAGTAGAGCTGCGCCGCCAGCGTCTTGTTCGGCGACAGCACCAGCGTCGGCCGCCCGAGCTCGGCGATCGTCGCCGCCATCGTGAACGTCTTGCCGGACCCGGTGATGCCCAGCAGCGTCTGCTCGCGCACGCCGGCGCGCGCGCCCGCCACCAGCGCCTCGATCGCCTGCGGTTGATCGCCGGTCGGTTCGAACGGGCAGACCAGCTCGAACGGTCGGTCCTCCAGCGCCTCCAGGCCGCCGCCGGCCGCTTCTTCGATGTCTCCCGCACTCATGGGCGCGCGATCTTAGGCCCTCGACGCGCGCGCCGGGAGCCCCGCCCGCGCTCCTTGCGGCGTCGCTGGTGCTGGTGTATCTTCCGTGGCTTCAAAGGCTTGGAGCGTGTCGACGCCGACGCGCGGCCCCGCTGGGCTCGTCGCGGCGCGCCCTCGGTCGACGCGCGTCGATCGCGCTCCCGCCCGCCCCCTCCCCTCCGCTCGCCAGAGCTGACCCGACCCCGGCGACCCGATGCTGATCCAGTGCCCCTCCTGCGGCCTCCAGGCCAAGCTCCCCGACAGCAAGGAAGGCGCGAAGGTGCGCTGCTCGGAGTGCGAGCGCGTCTACGTCGCGCGCCCCGCCGGCGCCCGCGCGCGTCAGTCGAAGTCGAACCCGATGCTGCCGATCGGCATCGGCGCCGGCGTGGTCGTGATCGCGATCGTCATCTTCGCGATGTCCGGCGAGCGCAAGGGCGGCCGCGTCGCGACGCCCGAGATCGAGGTCCCCGAGGTCGCCGCGAAGGAGACCTACGTCGACCCGACCGGCTGGGACTCGCCGCTGGCCAAGACGGCGCGCCGCGTGCACGAGCTGGCCGCGTCGCGCAACGAGCTCGACCTGCAGGGCATGATCGACCTGCCCCACGCGTGGTCGTGGAAGAACGCCGACGAAGAGGGCGCGATGCCCGACCCGTCCGGCTACGACGCGCTGACCAGCTCCGAGAAGTCGGCCTTCGCGAACGCCGTGATCGCCGAGCTGACCGCGGACGGCGAGGACAACCTCGTCGGCATGTGGAAGCCGACCGACGGCAAGGTGATCGCCGAGTCCGACGAGTTCGCGACCGTGCAGTTCGAGCTCGCGCCGGTCGACACGACCAAGCCCGGCATGCGCGGCATCCACTGGGGCCTCGTCCAGGACGGCGGCAAGTGGCGCGCGTGGAAGTGGGAGCGCTGGATCTCGGAGGCCGAGATGCGCGCGAACTTCGCGGGCCGCACGAAGAAGACGGTGAAGAAGACGCTGTCCGACGGATCGCTGGTGCTCGAGAGCGAACCGCGCGTGTTGCAGCACGACCCGACGACGTCGCCGGAACTCGCGGCGCGCATCGACGAGCTGGTGAAGAAGCTCGAGGACGTGAACCTGCGACCCGGCGAGCTGAACGCCACGCGCGAGGAACTCGAGGCGATCGGCAAGCCCGCGACGCCGATCCTGATCAACGGCCTGTACAGCGCGTACCAGGACCTCGAGGCCGCGAAGGCGTCGGGCGGCGACGAGTACGACGCACAGGTCCGCCTGACCGCGATGGCCAAGATGCTCAAGGACATCACCGGATACTCGACGACCGTCGCGCTCGAGTCGCTGGGCGGCACCAGCGAGCGCCTCGACTCCGGCATCAAGCAGTGGTTCTACTGGTACGACAAGAAGTACCGCCGCTTCGACGGCATCGACGAGGAAGACCAGACGGACGGCCTCGAGGCGATCACGGACATGAGCGAGCTGACCGAGAAGGAACGCCGCGAGTACGAGAAGGCCAAGCGCGAAGCCGCGCAGGACGACTGATCCCGGGCGCCCGCTCGCCCCACGAACACGCGCCGCCACCCCGCCCCCCACGGACCGGCGCACCGCATCCCCCCATCCCTTCGAGAGACCCTCAATGAAGTATCGCCTCGGTGAGTGCTCCTCCTGCGGAGCCAACTTCAAGGTGCCCGCCTCCTTCGAGGCGGACCGCGCCAAGTGCAAGTCGTGCGGCGGCGTGGTCGAGATCGGGCCCGTCCGAGAGGACGCGCCGCAGCCCGCCAAGCCGGCCGCCGCGACGCCTCCGCCGATGCCCGCGCGCAAGGTCGCGCCGGCGAAGGCCGAGTCGCCCGAGCCCGCGCCGAAGAAGGAGCGCACCGGACCGTCGATGAAGGAGCGCCTGCTCGCGCAGCGCCGCGCCGAGGCCGAGGCCGCCGCGAAGCAGCAGACCACGTCCAAGCCGGCCGCCAAGCCCGCCGCGAAGTCAGGGGCCGCCAAGCCGTCGCCCGCCCGTCGCGGCGCCCCCGCCGGCGCGCGCGCGCGTCGCGGCGCGGACGAGGCCGACGAGGCTCCCGCGCGCGGTTCGTCCCGCGGCGGCTCGCGTCGCGGCGGTTCGTCGCGCCGCTCCGCCCCCGCCAAGAGCCGCCGCGGCGGCCGCGGTCGCGGCGGTGACGAGGACGACGACGCCGAGGACGGCGGCCGCGGCGGACGTCGCGGACGCCGCCCGCAGAAGAAGCAGAACCCCATGCTGCTGGTCGTCGCGGGCGTGATGATCCTGCTCGCCGCCGGCGCCGGCTTCTTCCTGATGAACCAGGGCGGCGACAGCGCCGACGAGGTGATCGCTTCCGGCAACGGCGAGACCGGCGCGGACGCGTCGAGCGACGCCGCGAACGACGCGGCCGCCGACCCCGCGAGCGCGGACGGCGACGCGACGACGGACGACGCCGCGAGCGACGACGCCGCCACCGATGACCCTGGGACCACCGAGGAGTCGAGCGGCACGGACGACGCCGCGTCGACGGACGCCGCCGCCGAGGCGCCGAGCGGCGCCGCGAACGAGACGAACGCGTCCGAACCCGCCGCCGAGAAGCCCGCGCGCACCTTCAAGGATCCCGCGTCGGTCGACCTGGCCGCCATCGAGGACTTCGGCGTGCCGCAGGGCTGCACCGAGGAGCGCTGGGCCGAGCTGCAAGAGCTCGCCGCGCAGATGATGGACCCCTTCGCCGGCGCCGCCGGCCGCCGCGCGGGCAAGAAGCTCGTCGAGGAGGGCAAGTTCGCCATCCCCGCGATCCTCAACGTGATGAAGACGTTCGACCTGACGGACAACGACCAGTTCCTGACGGCGAACGCGGCGCAGAAGACGCTGACCGAGATCTGCAACGGCATCAACCTCGGCTGGCAGTACCCCGACAGCCAGCCCGACACCTGGCACTACTACGACAAGCGCGCCATCCAGAGCTGGTGCGACCTGTGGAAGCGCTACGACTCGGACCACGGCTACTGGTTGACGCACACCAAGCGCGACAAAGGGTCGAAGCCCGAGGAGACGCCGTCCGACGACGTCGGCGGCGAGGACGACCTCGACGCGCTCGACGACCTGTGATCGCGGGGCGCGCCCGCGCCCCACGCCGAACGACGAGAGCCCGTCGGACCGCGGTCCGGCGGGCTCTCTCCATGTCCGTGTCCCCGAGCGCCCACGTCCCCGAGCCCCGCGCGACCCGAGCGCAGCGCGCCGGGACTAGCGCCGCGGCGGCGACGCCGGCTGGGCGACCGCGCCGCCCTCGACGCCGGCCGCCCCGCCGCGGCGCGCGTCCGAGTACGCGGTCGTCACGCCGCGCGGATCGACGTGCACGGCCTGCACGCTGCCGAGGCGCCGCTCGACGAGCTCGATCGGGTGGCCGCGCGCCTCGAGCGCCGCGATCAGGTCGGGGTCCCAGCCGCCGTGGAAGCTCGCCTCGAACCAGGTCGCCGCGGGGCTCCACTGCTGGTGCAGTCGCGGCGCGTCGACGGCGGCGACGAGGTCCTGTTCGAGCACCAGCACGCGCAGCACGACCTGCATCACGCTGGTGATGATGCGCGGGCCGCCCGGGCTGCCGAGCACGAGCTCCGGCATCCCGTCGGGCGAGCGCACCACCGTCGGCGTCATCGACGACAGCGGCCGCTTGCCCGGCGCGATCGCGTTCGCCGAGCTGCCGACCAGCCCGTACATGTTCGGCGCGTCCGGCTGGATCGCGAAGTCGTCCAGCTCGTTGTTCAGCAGGAAGCCGCCCGGTGCGAGGATGCCCGCGCCGAAGCGGCCGTTCAGCGTCGTCGTCATCGACAGCGCGTTGCCGTCGCGGTCGACGACGGAGACGTGCGTCGTCTCGGTCGGCTCGAGGACCGGCGGCCGCCAGGGCGCGACGTCGGTGCGCGCGTACTCGCCGATCGACGCGCGGCGCGACGCGACCCACGCGGGCGACAGCAAGGCGCGCACCGGCACGTCGACCTTGTCCGGATCGCCCATGTGCTGCGCGCGGTCCGCGAAGCTGCCGCGCAGCGCCTCGATCCACCAGTGCAGCATGCGCGCGGTCGGCTCGCCGTCGCCCTTGGCGAGCTCGGTGTCCAGCGGCAGGCCCTCCAGCACGGCCAGGCTCTGCATCACCACCAGCCCGCCCGAGCTGGGCGGCGGCATCGAGAACAGCTCGTGCCCCAGGAACCAGCCGCGCAGCGGTTCGCGCCACTTCGGCGCGTAGCCGGCGAGGTCCGCCAGGTCGACCGAGCCGCCGACGCGGTGCGTCAGCCCTTCGACCGGCAGCGCGGCGAGCGCTTCGGCCGTCTCCGTCGCGACGCCGCCGGTGTAGAACGCGTCGGGTCCGCCGCGCGCGATGCGCTCGAGCGTGTCGGCCAGCGCCGGTTGCACGAACACGGCGCCCTCGGCCAGCGGCTCGCCGCCGGGATAGAACAGCGCGCGCGCGGCGTCGTTCCACTTCGGGTCGTCGCGCGCGTCCACCAGGTGTTGCGCGAGCCACGGATCGACGACGAAGCCGTCGCGCGCCAGCTCGATCGCCGGCTGCACCAGATCGCGGAAGCGCAACAGGCCGGACCCGCACTCGTCGTACAGCGCGAACAGGCCGCGCGGCGAGCCGGGCGTACCGACGGCCAGCGGGCCGCGGCGCGAGCGGTCCGCGACGGCCTTCCCGTCGTCGTCCAGGTAGCGCGCGACCAGCGTCGACGCGGGCGCGGTCTCGCGGAAGTCCAGCGCGAGCGCGTTGCCCTCGCGCGGCACCCACAGCGCGAAGCCGCCGCCGCCCAGGTTGCCAGCCTGCGGATAGACCACGGCCAGCGCGAAGGCGGTCGCGACCGCCGCGTCCGCCGCGTTGCCGCCGCGCGCGAGCACGTCCAGGCCGACCGCCGTCGCCAGCGGGTGCTCCGACGCGACCGCGCCGCGCTGCACCCGGACGTCGTTCGACCGCGCGCCGTTCGAGTTGCAGGCCGCCGCGAGCGTCAGCAGCAGCGACAGCGCCGCGGCCCACGCGCGGGCGCCGTGCGCCTCCCGGCGCCGCTTCGGGCGCCCTCTCTCCTCACCGACGACCACGACGGCTCAGAGCTTCGGCGCGTCCTCCGAGTCGGAGATCTCCTCGACCTTCACCCCGCGCTCGCGCAGGTACTCGATCGACTGCTTGATCGCGCCCTCCTCGCCCTCGATCTCGACGGCGACCAGTGCGACGGTGTCGGAGATGCTCGCGGCGCGGATGTTCGGGATCACGCCGAACTTCTCGCCCAGCGTGTGGCTGACGATGGGCTCGGAGATGAGCTGCTGGGGAAAGGTGCAGAAGATCTTGCGGATCGCCATCATGAGTCCTTCCTCGCCGGCGCGAGGCTGCGCGGTCGCGACACGACCGCCGCGCCGAGGGCGGCGCATCCCAACACAAGCAGGCCCGGACCCGCAAGCGTCCCGCGCCATGCGACGCGCATTTGCGGTCCGATGTCCAGGGTGCCCGCCGGGTCGTAGACGGCGGGGTGTCGCATCCAGTCGGCGCCGGCGCTCTCCAGCACGACCGACAGCGGCGACAGGTCGAGCAGGAAGGCCGCGATCTCCGGGGGCCACGGCCGCGTCACGACGCCCCAGCCCATCGGCGCGCCGGCGAGCAGCGCGAGCGCCGCGAGCCACACGCCCGCGCCGGCCGCGCCGGAACGACCGACCCGCCCCGTCGCGAGGCCGAACGCGTAGAGGCCGCACGCGGCGAGCGCGCCGGGCCAGGCGGGCGGCGCGGCGCTGCGCGACGCGAGCGCGACGACCAGCAGCGCCCACAGCACGGGCGGCGCGCACCAGGCGACGAGCGTCCCGCGACGGGTCGACGCGGCGCGCGCGACGAGGTGTCCGGCCGCCGGCGCGGCGAGCGCGAGCCACGCGAGCACCGACCAGGCGTCCGCGCCGATCGCGAGCCCCAGCGCGCCCAGCGCCGTCACCGCGACGACGGTCGCGAGGGTCGCGGCGCGCGTCGTCGTCCGGAGGTCCCCCTCCGCGCGCAGCGGATCCGGTCGCGGCTCTCGAGCGTCGTCGACCATGCGGTCTCTCCAGGGAAGCGGCGCGCCGTCACGCGCCGTGCGACGGCCCCGGGCGCAGAGCGCCGACTGCGACCCCGGCGGAAGGCACCGCCGGAAGGCACTGCCGGAAGGCACTGCCGGGGAATCACCGCCGGGGAATCACCGCCTGCGAAGCGGGGCGGGCGGAGGTGGAGGCGGCACCCGGACTCGAACCGGGGAATAACGGATTTGCAATCCGTCGCCTTAGCCACTTGGCTATGCCGCCCTCCGTGAGGACCGAAGAGCATACCCGGCACCGGGGTCGCGTCAAGGTCGCAGGGCCGCCCACCGACGCGGGACGCGACCACGACGCCGGCGACGACGCGGGCGACGGCGACGGGGCCGCGCGGTAGGATGCCCGGCGCCGGCCCGCGGGCGACCCGCCCCCGGGCTCCGCGGGGAGATGGCGGAACTGGCAGACGCATCGGACTTAAAATCCGAAGCCCGCGAGGGCGTCCGGGTTCGATCCCCGGTCTCCCCACCACCCCGCCCACGACGCGAGCGCGCGCCGTTCCGCGCGCTTCCAGCGCGGTGCCGTTCTGCGCGCTTCCAGCGCGGTACCGTTCTGCGCGCTTCCAGCGCGACGCCGTTCCGCGCGCTTCCAGCGCGGTGCCGTTCCGCGCGCTTCCAGCGCGGTACCGTTCCGCGCGCTTCCAGCGCGGTACCGTTCCGCGCGCTTCCAGCGCGACGCCGTTCCGCGCGCAAGAAGCGCGGTGCCGTTCCGCGCGCAAGAAGCGCGACGCCGCCCCGCGGCGCGTGGGCGGCGGGGCGGCGTCGGTGGAGGGTGGCGCGCCCCGGGGAGGCGCGCGGCGCTCAGCGCTCGTCGATCGGCACGTAGACCGCGTCGTGCGAGCCGGTGAAGATCTGGCCCGGACGGAAGATGCGGTTGTCGTGCATCTGCTCGTTCCAGTGCGACAGCCAGCCGGAGACGCGCGCGATCGCGAAGATCGGCGTGAAGAAGTCCGTCGGGATGCCGAGCTTCTCGTAGACGATGCCGCTGAAGAAGTCGACGTTCGGGTGGATGCCCTTGGCGCCGAGCTTGGCGACGACGGCGTCCTCGAGCGCGAGCGCGGTGTCGTACACCGGCGTGCTGCCGAGCTTCTCGCGCACCTCGCGGACGAGGGTCTGCAGGCGCTTCGCGCGCGGGTCCTTCGTCTTGTAGACGCGGTGGCCGAAGCCCATGATCTTGCCCTTCTCCGCGCTGACCTTGTCGAGCCAGGCGGGGACGGCGTCGGCGGAACCGATCGTCTCGAGCTGTTGCAGCACGCGCTCGTTCGCGCCGCCGTGCAGCGGGCCCTTCAGCGCGCCGACGGCCGAAGCGCAGACCGAGTACGGGTCGGCCTCGGTCGAGGCCACGACGCGCGCGGCGAAGGTCGACGCGTTCATCGTGTGGTCGGCGTGCAGCACGAGGCAGACGTCGAGGACGTGCGCCGCGAGCTCGTCCGGCGTCTCGCCGGTGAGCATGTAGAGGAAGTTCGCGGCCGTGTCGAGGTCGGGGTCGGGCGCGACGAACGGCTTGCCGGCGCGCGCGCGCGCGAAGGCGGCGACCAGCGTCGGCGTCGCGGCGATCAGGCGCGCGTACGCGTCCTCGCGCTGCGACTGGTCGTGCACGTCGACGTTCGGGCTGTACATGCCCAGCGTCGCCATGCCCGCTTGCAGCGCGGCCATCGGGTGGCCGCCCTTCGGCAGGCGCTCGATGACGTCGACCGCTTCTTGCGGGATGCCGCGGTAGCCGGCGAGGCGCGCGCGGAAGCCGTCGAGTTGCTTGCGCGTCGGCAGCTCACCGTGCCACAGCAGCCAGCACGTCTCCTCGAAGTTGCTCTTCTCGGCGAGCGTCTCGATGCGGTGACCGCGGTACTCGAGGATGCCGGCTTGTCCGTCGATGTAGCTGATCGACGACTCGGCGGCCGGAATCCCGGCGAGGCCGGGAACGAGTTCTTTGTCCTGGACGGTCACGAGGCGAGTGCGGTGCGAGGTTGAGGAGAGGTCGGCGGCGGCCCGAGTGGACCGCCCGTCTTTGGGGAGCCGGAGGGGTGGGGTGCCGGAGGAGAGTATCGGAGGTGTTCCGGCGAGCGCCCGAGAGCATTCCCCCGGGCGGTGTCACCCAGGGGAAGGATCCGCGCGGGACCCCGGTGACTCGTCCCGGCGGTGCCCCCGCGGATGGGGCCGGATCCCGGCCCTCCGGGCGCCCGCCGAGAGTTCGTCGCGCTGAGCCTAGTTTCGGCGGTGAAGGTACTGGATCAGGAGACGGGTGCCAACCCCCGTACCCCCCTTCCCGCCCACGTAGTCGCGGGCCTTGGCGTTCCAGGCCGTTCCGGCGATGTCGAGGTGCGCCCACTCGGTGTCGCCCACGAAGTGCGACAGGAAGGCCGCGCCGGCGATCGAGCCGCCGCCCATCTCGGGCGTCGTGATGTTCCGGACGTCGGCAGGGCCGCCCTTCATGTTCTCCAGGAAGTCGGGCAGCAGCGGCAGCGGCCAGACGCGCTCGCCGCAGTCCTCGCCGGCCTTCGACAGGTCGTCGCGCAGGCCGTCGGTGCTGGCGAACATGCCGGAGATCTCGTGGCCGAGGCCCACGACCACCGCGCCGGTCAGCGTCGCGAGGTCGATGATCGTCTCGGGCTTCACCTTGGTGACGGTGTAGGTCAGCGCGTCGGCGAGGATCAGGCGACCCTCGGCGTCGGTGTTCACGATCTCGACCGTCGTGCCGTTCATGCCGACGTGGACGTCGCCCGGCTTGGTCGCCTTGCCGTCGGCGAGGTTCTCCGAGCTCGGGACGATGCCGTGCACCTCGTAGGGCACGTCGATCGACGCGAGCGCGTGGAAGGCGCCGAGCACCGCGGCGGAGCCGGACATGTCGTAGCGCATGTCCTCCATACCGCGCGCCGGCTTCAGGCTGATGCCGCCGGCGTCGAAGGTCAGGCCCTTGCCGACGAAGGCGATGCGGCCCTTGCTCTTGCCCTTCGGCTTGTACGTCAGGTGGATCAGCTTGGCCGGTTCCTCGGAGCCGGCGGACACGCCGAGCAGGAGGCCCATGCCGAACTTCTTCATGCCGGCTTCGTCGATCACCTTGCAGGTGATGCGGTCCGAGCGACGCGCCAGGCCGCGCGCTTCGGACGCCATGATCGACGGCGTCAGCTGGTTGCCCGCGCGGTTCTGCAGGTCGCGCGTGAAGCAGTTCGCCTCGCCCAGCGCCTGGCCGCGCTTCGCGCCGCGACGGTAGTCCGCGCCGGGCGACAGCGTCGACACGCGCGCCAGCTTGCGCGGCTCCGGCTTGCTCTTGCCGAGGTCGTAGCGGTAGTGGCCCATCACGAGGCCTTCCGCGACGGCGCAGCCGACCGCCTCGGCGCCGCCCGCGAGGTTCGCGACGGCGTCGTCCACGTAGACGACGGCCGACTTCGCGCCCGAGGACTCGGCCTGGCTGACGGCGACGCCCGCGGCGCGGCGCATGCCCTCCGCGGTCAGCTCCTTCGCCTCACCGAGGCCGACCAGCAGCACCCGACGCGCGGCGCCGGCCGTGACGTCGGTGAAGCGCGCGGCGCGCGGCTCCCCCTCGAAGTCCTCGAGCGCCGCCTTCGGCAGCTTCACGTCGCCCGGCAGCGCCGGCTTCTTGCCCTTCAGGCCGAAGCAGATCACGAGGTCGGTCTTGGGGCAGGTTCCGGAGTAGTCCTTGTGCGTCAGTTTCATGTCGTCGGGGGGGATCGTCGGGAAGCGCGGTGGTTCGGGTCGCGGCGCGCGCGCGCAGCGGTGTTCGTCGGAGCGGGTTGTCTGGATTCGTCGAGTCCGGTCGCGCGAGGCGCGCCGTCGTCACATGTCGATGTACTTGGGACCGCCGCCGCCCTCGGGGACGACCCACTCGATGTTCTCGTAGGGATCGGCGATGTCGCACGTCTTGCAGTGCACGCAGTTCGACGCGTTGATCACGACGCCGGTCGGGTTCGGCGTCTCCGGCCACTCGTAGACGGCGGCCGGGCAGAAGTGCTGACAGGGGTTGCCGTACTCGACGGTGCAGCGGTCGACGCAGATCGACGGGTCGGGCACGACGAGGTGGCTCGGCTGGTCCTCCTCGTGGATGGCGCCGGACCAGTAGACGTCGGTCAGCTTGTCCATCGCGTCGCTGTCGTTGTAGTCGGGCTTGGTCATCCGACTCTCGGCGACGGGGCGCATCGTGTCGTGATCCGCGTGGCCCTTGCGGCGCGCGACCAGGCCGCGACCGCCGGTGACCATCTGCACCGCGACGTCGAGCATCCCGCCGAAGATCCCGCCGTCGAAGGCCTGGCGGAAGTTGCGGACCTTGTAGAGCTCGTCCTTGGCCCACGAGGCCTCGAACAGCTCGGTGTACTTCGCGAGCTTCGCGGCCGAGGTGTCGCCGGCGACGAGCGCGTCGGCGATCGCCTCCGCGGCGAGCATCCCCGACTTGATCGCGAGGTGCACGCCCTTCAGCGACGACGCGTTCAGGAAGCCGGCGGTGTCCCCCACCAGGCAGAAGCCGTCGCCCTGCAGCTCGGGCATGGCGAAGTAGCCGCCCTCGGGGATCGTCTTCGCGCCGTAGCGCAGCACCTTGCCGCCCTCGATGATCTTGTTCACGAAGGGGTGTTGCTTCCACTTCACGAACAGCGCGTGCGGGTCGAGCTTCGCGTCGTGGTGGTCCAGCGGCGTGACGAATCCGACCGAGACCTTGTCCTCGGCGATGCCGTAGATCCAGCCGCCGCCGTAACCGTCCAGGCCCAGCGGTTCGCCCGCCGTGTGGAAGACCGTGCCGAGCAGCTCCTTGCCGCGCTCCGCCGGGATCTCCCAGATCTCCTTGCAGCCCGTCGAGTACGTCTGCGGGTTGCTCTCGGCCGCGAGGCCCAGCTTCTTGATCAGGCCCTTCGCCAGGTTGCCGCGCGTGCCCTCGGCGAAGACCGTGACCGCCGCGCGCACGTCCATGCCGGGTTCGAAGGTGCCCTTCTGCTCGCCGTCCTTGCCGATGCCGCTGTCACGCGTCTGCACGCCGATCACGCGGTCGCCGTCGTAGGCGACTTCGGCGCCGGCGAAGCCCGCGTAGACCTCGACGCCCGCTTCCTCGGCGCGGTCCTTCAGCCAGTTCACCACGTGGTTCAGGCTGATGATCACGTTGCCGTGGTTGCGCAGTTGCGGCGGCACGAGCATGCCGTCGAGGCGGTTGTGCTTGCCGTTCTTGCGCAGGTAGACCATCGCGTCGTACCCGACCTCGGCCTCGACCGGGAAGTCGCGGTCCTTCCAGTCGGGGTACAGCTCGGCGATGCCCTTGGTCTTCATCACCGCGCCGGAGAGCGTGTGGTGTCCGATCTCCTCGGCCTTCTCCAGCACGAGGATCGTCTTGTCCTCGACGCCGCGCTCCGCCAGGAGGCGCTGCAGGTGGATCGCGCAGGAGAGCGACGCCGGGCCGGCGCCGACGAGCAGGACGTCGACTTCGAGCTCCTCGCGCTCGACGTCCGCCGCGTTCAACGAGAGTGTCTTGCCGTCAGTCATCGGATCTCTTCCGGGGTGTCGTCCGGTGTCCCGACCGGTGCGGATCCGCGCCGACTCCACCGCGCGTCCCTGCGGCGCGCGACCGGCGGCTGCGGACCCGGCGCGTGAGCCGCGGGCCGGGATTCCGGGCGAAGAGACTATCACCGCGCCGGGGCGATTCCCACGGCGATACGGCGGATCGGGGGGCCTCCGAAGACCCCTAGACCAGCCCGCGGAAGCGGTCCGGGTCGAGCAGGAACGGGTTCGTCCGGCGCTCGTGCCCGAAGGTCGAGTTCGGCCCGTGCCCGCAGACGAACCGGACGTCGTCGCCCAGCGGCAGCAGCTCCTCCCGGATCGAGCGGATCAGCGTGTCGAAGTCCCCGCGCGGGAAGTCCGTCCGCCCGATCGAGCCCTGGAAGAGCACGTCGCCGACCAGCGCCAGCATGCCCGGCCGGTGGAAGAAGACCACGTGGCCCGGCGTGTGGCCGGGGCAGTGCTTGACCTCCAGCTCGACGTCGCCGAAGCGCGCCGTGTCGCCGCCCTCCAGCCAGCGGTCGATCCGCGGCACGCGCACGTCGCCCTCGAAGCCGAACATCCTGGCCTGGTCGGGCAGGCCCTCGAGCCAGAACAGGTCCTCGCGGTGCGGGCCGACGATCGGCACGTCGAGGCGCTCGGCGAGCTCGGCCGCGCCCGACGCGTGGTCGACGTGCCCGTGCGTCAGGAGGACCGTCTCGACGTCGATGTCGCGGGCCTCGATCTCGCGCACCAGGCGGTCGACCTCGCCGCCCGGGTCGCACACCGCGCCCTTGCCGGTCGCCGCGCAGCGCAGGAGCGTGCAGTTCTGCTGGAAGGGCGTGACGGGAACGATGGTGACGTCGATCACGAGCGGTCTCCGATCCAGTGGTGGCCGTCCGCGTAGACCTCCTTCTTCCACACGGGCAGGCTCTCCTTCAGCTCGTCGATCAGGAAGCGCGCGGCGAGGAAGGCCGCGTCGCGGTGCGGGCTGGCGACGGCGATCACGACCGACGGTTCGCCGACCCCCACCGGGCCGGTGCGGTGCACGCACAGCATGCGCAGCGCGAGGTGCGGCCGCGCGCCGTCCGCGTCGCCGTGCTCCGCGACGCAGCGCTCGAAGATGCGCCGCATCTCGGGACCGGCCATCGCGTCGAAGGCCTCGTAGTCGAGGCGCACCACGCTCTGCCCGCGGTTCGTGTCGCGCGCGTTGCCGCAGAAGACGACGACCGCGCCGCAGGAGTCGTGCTCGACGCGCCTGCGGCAGGCCTCCACGTCGATCGGGTCGGCGGTCAGCTCGAAGACGCCGGCGGCGAGGCGCTCGTCATCGCCCGGCGCGCCGCCCGACACCGGCGGCAGGAAGGCGACCGCGTCGCCCTCGCGTACGGCGTGGTCGTCGCCGACGTAGTCCGTGCCGACGACGCCCGCCACGTGCGACAGGTCGCCGAGCTCGGGGTGCCGCCGCGCCAGCTCGCGCTTCAGCTCGCCCAGCCGCAGCTCGTCCGGCAGCTCGTCGAGAACGAGCTCGCCGGCCCCGGCGCGTTCGCGCAGGCCGGCGAAGAGTTGGATCACGAGGCGCATCGTTCGCGGATCGCGCGCGGCGCCGGGGGTCGCCGGCGCCGCGTCCGTGCACGGGTCGCTAGAAGGGCGTGTCCTCGACCTCGAGGTAGCCGCCCGACGGCTGGCCCTGCTGACCGCCGCCGCCGTAGTCGCCATAGCCGCCCTGGGATCCGCCGCCGCCCTGCGAGCCGCCGCCGCCGCCGCCGCCGTACCCCTGGTTGCCGGAGGGCTCGTCCTGGTAGCCGCCGCCGCCGCCGCCGCCCTCGTAGCCGCCGCGACCGCCGCCGCCGGCGTTCACGAACTGCCACTCGTTGCCGACGACGTAGAGCTTCGACCGCTTCTGACCCTGCTGGTCCTCCCAGGTGTCGAGGCGCAGCTCGCCCTCGATGAAGGCCGGCTTGCCCTTCTGGTGGTACTTGGCGAAGGCCTCGCCGCGCTTGCCGAAGATCGTCACGTCGACGAAGGTCGGCTCCTCGCGCCACTCGCCGGTCTGACCGTCCTTGAAGCGACGATTGACGGCGAGGCCGATCTTGCAGATCGGCATGTTGCTCTGCGTGTAGCGGAGTTCGGGGTCCCGCGTCAGGTTCCCCATCAGGATCACTCGGTTGTAGCTCGACATCGGCGTTGCGTTCTGGCTCGTCGTTTTCGTTGTAGTGCTTCGTGTGTGGGCCGTCGCCCGTCCGCGGACGGAGTCCCCGTCCCGGACCGCCGAGCTTAGCTCGCGTCCGCGCCGAATTCGCGCCCCGAACCGCCATTGTCGAGGCCGCCGCGCGCCGCTTCCCCAGCGCGCCGACCCCGGCTAGGATGGCGCACTCGCGACCGCCCCCCGACGCAGCCCATGGCCCAAGAATCCAGCCCCGAAGAGCACCGTGACCAGCCCGCGGATCCCGCCGACGCCGTGAACGGCCCCGCGACCGGCTCGGGTCGCGAGCGCCGGCGCTGGCCCCGCGCGACCGCCGACTGGGCGATCAGCCTGGCGCTGCCGGACGGCGAGTTCCGCGCCCGCGTGCGCGACGTCAGCCGCGCCGGCGTGTGCTTCTTCCTCGACCGGCCGATCCCGGTGATGACGGCGATGCGCATCGACCTGGAGCTGCCCGTCGACGAGGGCAAGCGCTTCATCACCGGCGGCGGCGTCGTCGTGCGCTGCGAGAAGATCAGCGCGCGCCTCGACCACTACGAGGTCGCGCTGTTCCTGAACGACATCGCCGAGCCCGACCAGTCGGCGCTGGCGAGCTACGTCGCGCAGCGACCGGGCGACGACGTCACGCGCGCCGCGGCGGCGTCCGAGTAGGCCGGTCTTCCGGCGCGCGGTGCGCCCGCGCTTACGCGCCGAGTCAGTCACCGCGCCGACGCGCGGTGTCACTCAGCGCGCCGACGCGCGGTGTCATTCAGCGCGCCGACGCGCGGTGTCATTCAGCGCGCCGATGCGCGACGAGCACCCGGTCGATGCGCGCGAGGTCGCGGCGCAACTCGGCGTCCAGGCCGGCCTCGCGGGCGGCGGCGAGCGAGGCCTCGCCGCGGCCGGCGCCCAGCTCGACGAGCAGCGCGCCGCCCGGCGCCAGGTGCCGCGCCGCGAACGCGCACAACGCGCGCGTCCAGTGGTCGACGTCGCCCTCCGGGGCGTAGAGCGCCAGCTCGGGTTCGTAGTCGCGCACCTCCGGCGCGAGCGTTCCGCGCGTCGCCGGGTCGACGTAGGGCGGGTTCGAGACGAGCAGGTCGAGCGGCGCGTCGTCGGACGCGCGGCGCTGCGCCAGCACCTCGAGGCCGTCGCCGACGAGCACCTCGACCGCGTCCGCCGCGCCCAGCGCCTCGGCGTTCGCGCGCGCCTGCGACACGGCGGTCGGTGACAGGTCGCAGGTCACCACGCGCGCGCCGGCGACCTCGAGCGCGATCGACACCGCGATGCACCCGCTGCCGCAGCCCAGCTCGTAGACGCGCGGCGCCTCGCGGCCGTCCAGCGCCTCGCGCGCGACGTCGACGAGCAGCTCGGTCTCCGGCCGCGGGATCAACACGCCCGGCCGGATCGCGAAGTCGCGGCCGTAGAACTCGCGCTTGCCGGTGATGTACGCGACGGGCTCGCGGCGGCCGCGGCGCACCAGGAGGTCGCGCGCGCGGTCGACCTCGACGCCCTCGACCGGCCGCTCGAGCTGCAGGAACAGGCGCAGCCGGTCGAGCCCCAGCGCGTGGGCGCAGAGCAGCTCGGCCTCGAGCCGCGCCTCCTCGAGCTCCTTGCGCTCGAGGAAGGCGCGCGCCATCGCGAGCATCTCCCCCGCCGTGCGCGGCGCGGGCGGGCGACCGCCGGCAGCGCTGGAACCGGAGGACGCGCGCGACGGCGCCCCGCCGCCCGCGGTCTGCGCGGGTCGCGGGGCGCCGCCGTTCGGTCGCGGAGCGTCGTGCACCGGCTGGGTCTCCTGCGCCGCGCGGGACCTAGCCCTGCTTGCGCCGGGCCTCGCGCGCCGCCTTGCGCGCCTCGGCCTGCGCTTGCTTCTTCATGTCGCCCTCGAGCTTCGCCTGCTTGATCGCGACGAACATCGTGTAGACGGCCATGAAGCCGGCGATCGCCACGCCGAGCGCGCCGAGCGCCGCCGCGATCATCAACAGGCCCGACGTGCCGCCGAGCTTGACGATGCCGAGCAGGCCCATGATCGCGGGGCCCAGGAACATCAGCGGAAAGATCGGGTTGAACTTGCCGCCGTGCTCGTAGTCGAAGATGTGCGTGTAGGTGAAGCAGGCGAGCGCCAGCGCCAGCATCTCGCCGATGGCGCTGAACGGGAACTGGTCCATCCCGATCGGCACCGCGAAGCCGACGATCGCCAGCACGCCGGCGGTGACCATCACGGGGATCATCCCGTTCTTCGCCAGCGACGCGACGAAGCCCGCGGCCTTCTCGCCGGCCTTGTGGACGTGCCCCTGGTGGAACACGAAGGCGGCGGCCAGCAGCACGAGCTTGCCGACGAACACGCCGGGCGTCATCGCGCCGCCGAAGGGCAGCATCGAGGCGCCCATCAGGATCAGCGCGGCCTTGCGCAGCATGAGCGGCGCGGCTTCCAGCTCGCGCTTGCCCTCGATCTTGCCGAGGCGCGCGTCCAGCTCCGCCTTCTTCGCCGCGGCGCGCGCGGCCTTCTCGGCGTCGCGCTCCTCCTGCGACTTGCGCGGCTTCGCGCCGGGCGCCTTCGGAGCGCCGACGGGCGACGCGGGCGCCTTGGCGGCGGCCGGGGTCTCCGGCTTCGCGGTCGCGGCGACTCCCGACGCGGCCGCGGCGGCGGCCTCGTCGACGCCGCCGGTCCCGCCGTCGCCGTGGGCCGGCGTGTGCGCGGAGGTCGGCAGCGCCGTGGCGGCGGCCGCGTCCCCGAGCTCCTCCAGCACCGGCTCGGCGGCCGGCGCGGGCTTCGGCGCGGGCTTCGGCTCGGGCGCGGCGGCGGCCGGCTTCGGCGCCGGCTTCGGCTCGGTGATCGGCTCGAGCTCCTCGAGGGGCTCCAGCTCCTCGAGCGGCTCGAGCTCGTCGAGCGGTTCCAGCTCGTCGAGGGGTTCCAGCTCGGTCAGCTCGCTCTCGGGCGGCAACGGCTCGAGGTCGTCGAAATCCTTGGTCCCGGACTCGTTCATGGCGGGTTCGGTGAGGGGCGGGGGGTCGTGAGGGCGGACGGACGGCGAGGCGCTCGCGGACGCGAACGACCCGCGAGGAGCGCCGCCGAGGGGGGAGCGCGGCGGGCGGGCCTCTCCCCCGGCACGGGCCGTCGGGGGACGGGAGACCCTACCCCCAACGCGCGCGGGGATCACAGGTTCGCGATGCGTTCCTCGCGATCCCGCTCGTCCAGGGCCTCCACCAGGGCGTCCATCTTGCCAGCGATCACCTGTTCGAGGGAGAAGTTCTCTCCCAGCCGGTGATCGGTGGCGCGGTTCTGGGGGAAGTTGTACGTGCGCACGCGGGCGCTGCGGTCGCCCGTGCCGACCTGGCTCTTCCGCTGGGCGGCGCGCTCCTCGTGCAGGCGGCGCTGCTCGGCCTCGAGGAGGCGCGAGAGCAGGATGCGCATCGCCTTGGCCTTGTTCTTGTGCTGGGACTTCTCGTCCTGGCAGATCACGACCGTGTCCGTCGGCAGGTGCGTGATGCGCACCGCGGAGGCCGTCGTGTTCACCGACTGGCCGCCGGGTCCGCCGGCGCGCATCGTGTCGATGCGCAGGTCGTCGTCCTTGACGTCGATCTCCGCCTCCTCGGCCTCGGGCAGCACCGCGACGGTCGCGGCCGAGGTGTGGATGCGGCCCTGGGTCTCGGTCGCGGGCACGCGCTGGACGCGGTGGCCGCCGGACTCGAAGCGCAGGTAGCGCCACGCGCCCTCGCCGGAGACGCCGAAGGTGATCTCCTTGAAGCCGCCGACCTCGCTGCTCGTGACCTCGAGCTCCTCGAGCTTCCAGCGCCGCGACTCCGCGAAGCGCTTGTACATGCGGTAGAGGTCCGCGGCGAACAGCGTCGCCTCGTCGCCGCCGGTGCCGGCGCGCACCTCGACGATGACCTTGTCGCGGAAGTCGTCCTTCTCCGTGACGAGCGCGGACTTGATGCGCTCGTCCAGCGACTCCGAGCGCTCCTCGTAGGACTCCAGGATCTCGCGGGCGTACGCCGCCGTGTCGGCGTCGTCGTCCTCGGCGAGCAACAGGGCTTCCTCACGCTCCTGCAGGAGCGCTTCGAGCTCTTCGTGCAGCTCGACCGCCTCGGCCAGCTGCCCCTTCTCCTTCGAGTACTGCGCGACCAGCTTGTGGTCGGTCAGCACCTCGGGTGACGCCATCAACTCGTCGAGCTCGCTCGCGCGCGCGGCGCGTTCGGCGAGCTTCGCGACGATCGCCTCGGCGAACTCCATCGCGGGTGGGCCCGGCGGACCGGACGCGCGACGCGCGCCCGGAGTCCTCCGCGCGGCGCCGACCTACTTCTGGTCCCCGGACTTCTGACCGCCGTACTTCTTCAGGAAGCGGTCCACGCGGCCGGCGGCGTCCACGAACTTCTGCTTGCCGGTGTAGAAGGGGTGGCAGGCGCCGCAGATCTCGACGCGCAGCTCCTTGACGGTGGCGCCGGTCTGGAAGGTGTTTCCGCAACCGCAGGTCACGGTGCACTCGTGGCGCGTCGGATGGATGTCGGTCTTCATCGGGGACGTTCGCCCGGTCGGTGTCGGGCGTCCTCTGGGGGTCGGCCGCGATGCGGCCGGAGGTCTCTGGGGGACGGCCGCCGTGCGGCCGAAGGGCTCGGGGCTCCGCCGGGAGTCTCCCGGGCGGAGGCGAGCCGCAGAGCGTAGCCCCGCCCCCCGGCCCGCGCAAGCCCGGCCGGGGCTTCGCCGCGCGTCAGTCCCCCGCCGCGCCGTCCCAGCCGGCCTCGCGCAGCAGCGCGAGCGTGCGCTCGACGGGCAGCCCGACGACGTTGTCGAAGCCGCCCTCCTCCAGCGCCGTGACGAAGGCGTCCGCGTTCTCCTGGATCGCGTAGCCGCCGGCCTTGTCGCGCCACTCGCCGGACGCGACGTAGGCGTCCACCTCGGCCGGCGTGATCGCCCGCATCGTGACCCAGGTGCGCTCGCGCCCCGCGATGTCCGACCCGTCGCGGGCGTCCACGACGCACACGCCGGTCACGACGCGGTGGCGGGTGCCCGACAGGAGCTCGAGCATCGCGCGGGCCTCGGCCTCGTCCTCGGGCTTGCCCAGCACGCGGGCCGGGTCGCCGTCCGCGCCGCCGACGGCGACGACCGTGTCCGAGCCGATGACGAGCGCGGCCTCCCCGCGGTGCCGCTCCGCGACGACGCGCGCCTTGGTGCGCGCGAGCTCCTCGGCCAGCTCCTCCGGGTCGAGCGGCGCGTCGAGGTCCTCGTCGGCGTCCGACGGCTCGACGCGGAAGCGCAACCCCGCCGCCGCGAGCAGGTCGCGGCGGCGGGGCGAGGCGGAGGCGAGGATCAGCTCCACGGCGGTCCGTTCGGGTGCGCGGCCGTCCGCCGATCAGCGACGGCGCGTCGTCTTGGTCGCGCGCTTCTTCGTCGTGCGCGCGGCCTTCTTGCGCGTCGTCTTCTTGGCGGCCTTCTTCGCGACCTTCTTGGTCGCCTTCTTGGCCGTCGTCTTCTTCTTGGTCGTGCGCGCCTTCGCGACCTTGGTCTTCTTGGCGGCGACCTTCTTCTTCGCCGCGGCCTTCTTCTTGGCGGCGTCGGCCTTCTTCTTCGCGGCGGCCTTCTTCTTCGCCACGGCGGCCTTCTGCTTCTCGGCCTCCTTGCGGCGGGCCTCGGCGGCGGCTTCGCGCTCGGCGCGCTTGCGCTCCTTCTCGGCCTCCTTCTCGAGGCGCTTGCGCTCGCGCTCGGCCTCGCGGGCGAGGCGCGCTTCTTCCTTCTTGCGGGCGGCCTCGGCGCGGGCTTCTTCCTTCGCGCGCTGGACGGCCAGGCGCTTCTGCTGCGCCTCCCAGTCCTTCACGACCTTCTTGCCCATCGGGCAGTCGGGCGCGAGCGGGCACTCCCAGCACAACGGCTTGCGCGCGTCGCACCAGCGGTCGGCGACGAGGCCGACCGACATGCCGAAGCGCAGGCCGTCCTTGGCCGGGACCATCGGCTCCAGCGCGGCGCGCGCCTTCTTCATCGACGTCGTGCGCGTCATCGCGCCCATGCGGTCGAGCACGCGCACCATGCCGCCGGACACCGGCAGCGCGCCGTCCTCGGCGATCCACGCCAGGAAGGCGGTCAGCTCGTTGCCCAGGATCGGCACGTTCGCCAGCTGCTTCGCGCCGCCGGCGGGGTCGGTGCGCAGGAACTCGAGGTCCAGCCCGTGGGTCTCCTGGAACACCTGCGCGAGGTACTCCTTCACGTCCTGCGCGGCGGAGAGCTGCGTGCCCGGGCGGGTCTTGCCCTTGCCGCGCGGCGTCATCGCGTCCGCGATCTCCTGCGCCTGCGACACGCGCAGCTCGTTCCAGTCGGGGAACGCCTTCTGCATCGCGTTCAGCGACGACTTCGCCTTCGTCGCGGGGAGGTGGCGCAGCAGCACGGCGTACATGCCGTGCTCGAGCAGCGACGCGTCGGGGAGGACCTCGGGGATCGGCGAGCTCAGCGGGACCGCCGCGAGCAACTTCGTGATCCGGTCCGACTTCTTGGTGGCCATGGCGCGGAGGATGGGGGCCGAGCGCGCCGAGGGCGCGGCGCGCGGAGAGGGGCGTTCGCGCGGCGGGGCGCGACGGGTCGCGCGGATCGCCGCCGCGCGTCGGTGCGGACCGCGGTCGGCGTAGACGCGCCACGGCGCGGCGATCGCGGATCGCCGCGCCGGGGCGGTCCCGGGTCGACACGCCGGGGCGGTCCCGGGTCGACACGCCGGGGCGGTCCCGGGTCGACGCGACCGCGGCCGCGTCGTGGAGCGGCCTACTCCTCGGCCGCGTCGTCGCTCGGCGCGGCCGCGGCCTTGGCGGCGGCGCGCTTCGCGGCGATGCGCTCGTCGTAGCGGGCCTTCTTGGCCTCGGCGCGCGCCTTCTTCGCGGCGCGGACGCGGTTGCCGCGCGCGCTGCCGCCCTCGCGACCCTTGCGGTCACGCGGCTGGCGCTCCGGCGCGCCCTCGAAGGCACCCTGGCGACGCAGGATCGACGCGACGGTCTCGCTCGGGATCGCGCCGTTGGCGATCCAATGCTTCGCGCGCTCGACGTCGATGCGGATCTGCGCCTCGGGGTTCGACGACACCGGGTCGTACAGACCGAGCGTCTCGAGGGTCTTCCCGTCGCGCGGGAAGCGGCGATCGGCGACGGAGATGCGGTAGCACGGGCGGTTCCGGCGCCCGGTGCGCTTCATGCGGATGACAACGGCCATGGTTCGTCAGTTGGAGGTCTCCGGGCGGCCCTGGGCGCCCCCGGAAGGAATCCCGTTCGGGATTGGGAGCCGAACAGGAAAGCGAATCGGGAGCGGTCTGGCAAGCCCGCGCGCACGAATTCGCGGGTTCCGGACCGCGGGCGCGACGCGGGGCCGCGCGCCGGGAGGCGCCGGTGGGTCACCGCGAGGTCCTCGGGAGTCGCCGAGCAGGCGCTTCGCCGGCACCGCCGGACGGGCTGCCGGATGGGCTGCCGGATGGGCTGCCGGATGGGCCGCCGGGTCCGCGCCGGGTCCCACCGGAGGCCGCGCGTGGTCCGCGCGTGGTCGTCCCGGGGCCTGCCCGTTCGCTCGCCGCGGCGGGAGGATCGGCGGGTCGCGACCGGCTCCGCGCGGCGCGCGTCGACCGTCAGCGCCGCTTGTTCTTGCGGCTCTTCTTGGGCTTCTTCTTGTCCTTGCGCTTCGTCCCGCTCTTGCGGGTGGCCGAACCGCCGGGGCGCGCGCCGCCGCGGCCCATCATCGCGGCCATCTCCTCCGGGGAGGGCGCCGCGCCGCCGCCGCCGCCGCCGAGCAAGCTGCCGAGGCCGCCCACCCCCGACTTCACCGCGCCGCCGAGGCTGCCCAGGCCGCCGAGCAGCCCGCCGCCGCCCTCGCCGGACGCGAGCTCGCCGCTGGCGCTCATCCCGCGCAGCGCGTCCTTCTTCGCCTTCGCGCCCATCCCGGCGCCGAGGCCCATCTTGCCCAGCTGCTTCATCATCTTCTTCATGTCCTTGAAGCGCTTCAGCAGCTCGTTCACCGCCCCCACGTCCTGGCCGCAGCCGCGCGCGACGCGGCGCCGACGGCTCATGTCCAGGATGTCCGGGTGCAGTCGTTCGCGCGGCGTCATCGACGTGAAGATCGCCTCCAGGCGATTCATCTGCTTGTCGTCGATGTCGACGTTCTTCGCCATCTCCCCCATGCCCGGCATCATCCCGAGCACCTTCTTCATCGGGCCCAGCTTCCGCATCATGCGGAACTGCGCGAGCATGTCCTCCAGCGTGAAGCTGCCCAGCACGAGCTTCTCGTAGCTCGCCTGCGCTTCCTGCTCGCTGATCTCCTCCTGCGCCTTCTCGACCAGCGACACGA
This sequence comes from bacterium, assembly GCA_030426745.1. Taxonomy (GTDB): domain Bacteria; phylum Planctomycetota; class UBA1135; order UBA1135; genus JACKHV01. The sequence continues at coordinate 1,772 of JAUHYB010000003.1, read as the reverse complement.
CGTCGCCCATGCCGAGGATGCGGCCCGCCATGCGCTCGGCGTGGAAGGCGTCGAGGTCGCCGATCTTCTCGCCCGTGCCGACGAACAGGATCGGGCAGCCGGTGACGGACTTCAGCGACACCGCCGCGCCGCCGCGCGCGTCGCCGTCCATCTTGGTCAGGATCACGCCGGTCAGCGCCAGGCGCTCGTGGAACGCCTTCGCCGAGTTCACGGCGTCCTGACCGGTCATCGCGTCCACGACCAGGATCTGGTCGTCGGGCTTCGTCGCCGCCGCGATCTCCGCGACCTCCGCCATCAGGTCGTCGTCGACGTGCAGGCGACCCGCCGTGTCGAGGATGACCAGGTCGTGCCCGTTGCGCTTCGCGTGCGCCACGCCCTGGCGGCAGACCTCCGGCGGGGCCTCGCCCTCGGCGTGGAAGACCTCCACGTCGAGCTGGCGACCGAGCACGCGCAGCTGCTCGACCGCGGCGGGGCGCTTCACGTCGGCGGCGACCAGGAGGGGCCGGCGCTGGTACTTCTCGCGCAGGTGCTTCGCCAGCTTCGCGCAGGTCGTCGTCTTGCCGGCGCCCTGCAGACCCGCCATCAGGATCACGGTCGGCCCGCTCTTCGCGAAGCCGAGCCGCGCGTCCTCGGGCCCCATCAGCTCGACGAGTTCCTGGTGGAACGCGTGCGCGAACTGCTGCGAGGGGTCGACGCCGGTGAGGCGCTCCGCCCCGAGCGCCCGCTCGCGGACCTTCGCCGTCAGGTCGCGCGCGACCTGGAAGTGCACGTCCGCCTCGAGCAACGCCTGCCGCACGGCGCGCAGGCCCTCGTCGATGTTCTCCTCGGTCAGCTCCTTCCGGCCGCGCAGGAAGGAGAAGGAGTCGTTCAGGCGTTGGGTGAGGGTCTCGAACATCGGTGACGGCGGGCGACGGGGACGACTGGGCGCTGGAGGGCGATCGGCGGGCGCGGGTCGATTCGGTGGCTCGATCGAGCGGATCGACGGGAGCCTCCACGGGAATCGAGGCCGAGCAGTGTAGCGCGCGCCGCAGGTCGGCGCAGCGACGGCGGGGCGAAGGCGGAGGCACAGTCGAAGAGACCGGCGGGAGGGTCCGCGAGTGCTCCGGCGAGGGGCAGTCGAGAGGCAAGGCGAGGTCACCCGGCTCCGCCGGCGTCACCGGGAGCCGAGCGCCGGCGCGATGACGGCCCACGCTCGGTGAGAGGCAACGGCGGGAGCGCACGGTTCCGAGAGCTTCGACCGGGATGAGCGGTATGGCGTCATGAGCGCCGCGGCCGGTGAGGGAGGTTGCGGCGTCGTGCGCTGCGGGAGGGGCGCGCGGGCGTCGCGAGAGCCGTGCGGCGGAGGTGAGCGGCTTCGCCGTCCAGGGCTCGTGTGTCGATGCGCGTGGCGCGCCCCCGTCGAGCCATGCCAGTGCGCGAGGTCGTGCAACTGCCGTGTCGCGCTGAGGGTCTGTGGCGGACAGCGCCCTTCCAAGAGAGCGAAGCTCGAGACACCTGGTGCCTCCCGGGAGGGCCGCGGCGTACGCCGCGCGAGGCTGGACCGCGGTACGGGCCGCTGCCCCGCTCCCAGCCCCCCATCGTCGCTCCCGATCGACGGCCGCCCTACGCGACCCGGCGGTAGCGGCGGCGCGGTTCGGTCCACTTCCCGGGGCGCTCGTCGATGCGGATCAGCGGGTAGTGCTTCCGCCAGCCGATCGTGAGCTTCCAGCCGCCCTTCGCGACGTACGCGCCCGGCTGGTCCGGCGAGTACTCCTGCTCATGGTCCTCCCAAC
>JAUHYB010000192.1 GCA_030426745.1 bacterium | reverse complement strand
CCGCGCGCGTTCAACTTCGACGGCGAGTTCAACGTCGCGAACCGCGGCCTGCTCGAGTTCGTCGAGGTGCTGAAGCTGGACGTCGCGTTCCTGTACGACCTGCTGGGCGCCACGCAGGAGCACGCGATCAAGCCGCGCAAGTTCGCGCAGACCTCGATCGACGAGGTGATCCTGGGGCACACCAACGAGCCCGAGTACAAGAAGCTGCAGTCGAACGACCTGATGGAGGCGTTCCGCGACCGCACGATCAAGATCGACGTCCCGTACAACCTGTCGTACGAGGACGAGTCGCGCATCTACGAGCGCCAGTTCGGGCGCAAGAACGGCCTGGTGCGCTCGATCGCGCCGCACACGTTGAAGGTCGCCGCGCTGTGGTCGGTGCTGACGCGCCTGGACGAGCCGACGCACCCGAACCTGACGCTGCTGCAGAAGGCGCGGCTGTACGCCGGCGAAGAGGTCGCGGGGTTCACGCGCGACCAGGTCCGCGAGATGAAGAACGAGTCGCCGCGCGAGGGCATGGTGGGCATCAGCCCGCGCTACGTGCAGGACTCGATCGCCAGCTGCCTCGTCTCCGACCGCCACACGGTCGGCCCGATGGACGTGCTGGACGCGCTGGAGGACGGCCTGCGCCACCACTCGCTGATCTCGAACGAGGACACGCGCAAGCGCTACACGCAGCTGATCTCGACGGCCCGCGAGGAGTACGAGGAGATCATCAAGCGCGAGGTCCAGGCCGCGATCGCCGCCGACAGCGAGGCGATCGACCGCCTGTGCGCCAAGTACATCGACAACGTCAAGGCGTACGTCACGCACGAGATGGTCGTCGACGGCTCCGGCCGTGAGCGCGACCCCGACGAGCGCCTGATGCGCTCGATCGAGGAGAAGATCGAGATCCCCGAGTCGCGCAAGGACGACTTCCGCCACGAGCTGATGAACTACATCGCGGCCGTGCACCTGGAGGGGCAGACCTTCGACTACCGCCAGAACAACCGCCTGCGCCGCGCGCTCGAGCTGAAGATGTTCGAGGACCGGCGCGACTCGATCCAGCTGACCAGCCTGGTCTCCACGGTCGTCGACCCCGACACGCAGGAGAAGATCGCGGTGATCCGCGACCGCCTGATGCGCGAGTTCGGCTACGACGAGCTGTCGGCCGACGAGGTGCTGCACCGCGTCGCGGGCATGTTCTCGCGGGCGAACGCGGAAGCGGAGGGCGAAGCCGACGCCGCCTGAGATGTACCGCATCGAACGAGACCGGTCCCGCTTCCGCGAGATCGTGCGCGGGCGCATCCGCCACGACCTGCGCAAGTACCTGTCGTCGACGGAGCTCCTGGGGCGTCGCGGCGACCGCACGGTCTCGATCCCCGTGCCGCAGATCGAGCTGCCGCGCTTCCGCTTCGGCGACAACAGCAAGCAGGGCGTCGGCCAGGGCCCCGGCAAGGAGGGCCAGCCGGTCGACGGCGACGCGCAGGACGGCGAGGGCGCCGGCGGCGCGGGCGAGAACCCCGGCAAGCACATCCTGGAGGTCGACGTCGAGCTCGAGGAGCTGGCGGAGATGCTGGGCGAGGAGCTGGAGCTGCCGCACATCGAGCCGCGCGGCGATCGCTTGCTGTCGGCCGACGGCGGCCGCTACACGAGCGTACGCTCGACCGGCCCGAAGTCGCTGCGCCACTTCCGCCGTACGTACAAGAACGCGCTGCGCCGCACGATCGCCAGCGGCGACTGGGACCCCGCGAAGCCGCGCGTCGTGCCCGTCCGCGAGGACGAGCGCATGCGCTGGCGCAAGGAGAACCCGCGCCCCGAGTCCTCGGCCGTGATCTTCCACATCATGGACGTCTCCGGCTCGATGGGTCGCGAGCAGAAGGACATCGTCCGCATCAAGGCGTTCTGGATCGACACCTGGCTGCGCAGCCAGTACGACAACCTCGAGGTCGTCTACATCGTCCACGACGCGGTCGCGAAGGTCGTGGACCAGGAGACCTTCTTCCACCTGCGCGAGTCGGGCGGCACGAAGATCAGCTCGGCCTACGAGCTGTGCCTGGAGCAGATCCAGCAGCGCTTCCGCCCGGAGGACTGGAACATCTACCCGTTCCACTACTCCGACGGCGACAACTGGTCCGCGCGCGACACCGAGCGCTGCGTCGGCGTGCTGCGCGACGAGATCCTGCCGCGCGTCAACCAGTTCTGCTACGGACAGGTGAAGTCGGCGTACGGCTCGGGCCAGTTCAAGAAGGACCTGGACAGCAGCCTGGACGACTGCGAGCGGCTGGTGACGGCGAACGTCGACGACCGCGAGGGGATCGCCGAGGCGATCCGGACCTTCCTGGGCAAGGGGCGTTGACGCGATGGTGCACCTGGAGAACCTGAACCCCGAGCTGCGCCCGATCGCGGTCGAGATCGAGGCGATCGCCAAGGGCGCCGGCCTCGACTTCTACGAGGTCGTCTTCAAGGGCTACGAGGCCCGCGACGTGAACGGCCTGGCGGCCTACGGCGGCTTCCCCGTGCGCTACGCGTCGTGGCGCTTCGGCATGGAGTACGAGCGCCTCGAGAAGGGCTACTCGTGGGGCCTGTCGAAGATCTACGAGCTGGTCATCAACAACGACCCGACCTACGCCTACCTGGTGCGCTCGAACTCGCTGCTGGAGCAGAAGCTCGTCATCGCGCACGTCTTCGGCCACGCCGACTTCTTCAAGCACAACGTCTGGTTCTCGCCGACCGAGCGCCGCATGGTCGACGTGATGGAGGCGCACGCCGCGCGCATCCGCCGCTACGTCGAGGCCGTCGGACAGGAGGAGGTCGAGCGCTTCCTGGACCTGGTGCTGGCGCTGGACAACCTGACGGACCCCTTCCTGCCGCTGCGCGAAGCGCGCGCCGGCGCGCCGAAGCGCGAGAGCCGCAACCTGTCGGACCGCGCGCGCGCCGCCTTCGAGGCCGCGACCGCCGAGCGCATCCGCCGCGACCCGGCGCCCAGCGCCTACTCCGGCCCGTCGCGCCCGCCGACCTTCGACGTGCTGGGCTTCCTGGCCGAGGCCGCCGACCTGGCGCCGTGGCAGCGCGACGTCGTGCGCATCGTGCGCGCCGAGGCCTACTACTTCATGCCGCAGCGCATGACGAAGATCATGAACGAGGGCTGGGCGTCGTTCTGGCACAGCCGGATCATGACGCGCGCCGTCGCGGGCCCCGACGAGATCGTCGACTTCGCGGACTGCCACTCGGGCGCGACGATGGCGCAGCCCGGCCAGCTGAACCCGTACAAGATGGGCATCGAGCTGTTCCGCCACGCGGAGCGCAGCGGCGCCGACCTCTTCCACCTGCGCGCGGTGCACAACGACACGTCGTTCATCGACGCGGTGATCGACGAGGACTTCGCGCACCGCCACAGCCTGTACGTCTACGGCAAGAACCCGCGCACCGGGCGCGTCGAGGTCGTGGACCGCGACTGGCGCAAGGTGAAGGAGCAACTCCTGACCAGCCTCGCGTGGGGCGGCCTGCCGCAGATCGAGCTGGTGGACGCGGACCACGAGGGCAAGGGCGAGCTCCTGCTGCGCCACCGCCACGACGGCCGCGACCTGCAGCTGGACTCCGCCGCGAAGACGCTGACGCAGCTCCACGAGTTGTGGGGGCGCCCGACGCACCTCCTGACGCTGGAAGAGGGCAACGGCCGCCTGCTGCGCGCCGACGCCGACGGCGTCTCGGTCTTCGAGACCGACGAGAGCGGCCGGGTGGCCGCGGACGACGACGAGGACGCCTCGCGCCGCGCGTCCTGACGGGTGATTCCGCCGGCGGCAGCCCGTAGGCTGGTCGCATGGCGATCGTCCACGAGCTGTCCTGGTCCGTCTCGCGCGCCGGCACCTTCCAAGCGTGCCGGCGTCGCTACTACATCGACTACTACCTCTCCTGGCGCGGCTGGGAGCGGACGGCGCCCGAGGAGCGCAAGCGCGCGTACCTCCTGAAGAAGATGACGCGCCTGCCGATGCTGGCGGGCGACTGCCTGCACACGGCGCTCGAGGGCTGGTTCCAGGCGAAGCTGCGCGGCGAGGAGAAGTCCGCCGACCAGGTGACCGCCGAAGCCGTCACGCGCATGCGCGAGGGCTACAAGACGTCGCGCGACGGCGCGTGGCGCGCGCGGCCCTCGAAGCTGACGCACCTCGCCGAGCACCACTACGAGGAGCCGCGCATCGACGAGTCGACCGGCGCGGCGGGGGAGTACGGAACGCGCTACCGCGAGCGCATCGAGCAGGGCGTCGCGGCCTTCTTCGAGCTGCCCGAGCTGGAGAGGGTCCGCGAGGCCGACCCGGCGGACTACCTGGCGCTGGAGGAGATGGGCACGATCGAGCTGTTCGGCACCAAGGCGTTCGCGATCCCCGACTTCGCCTTCCGCACCGTCGACGGCGACCGCCGCACGATCCACATCTACGACTGGAAGACCGGCAAGCCGCGCGAGCAGGACCGCTTCCAGCTCGCCGTCTACGTCTTCTACGCCGGCGAGAAGTGGGGGGCGAAGCCCGAGGAGTGCGTCTGCGTCGACGCCTACCTGCCGACGCGTGAGATCGCGACGATGTCGTTCGACGCCGAGGCGATGGAACCGGTGATGGACCGCGTCGAGACCACCCTGGCCGAGATGCGCGCCGTGCACTTCGACGCCGACGAGGGCACGGGCGACCCCGAGGCCTTCCCGATGGTCGAGGAGGGCTCGCGCGAGTGCTCGACCTGCAACTACCGCGAACTCTGCGGGCGCGGGTAGCGCGCCGGGGCTCGGAACGGCGCGCGTTCATCGCCGAACGGAACGAGGACGGGGAGCGCGTCGGCGCTCCCCGTCCTCGTTCCGTTCGGCGATCGACGCGCGCCGCCGGGCTCCGCGCGCCCGGCTCAGCGCGCGCGCCGCGAGTTGACGTACAGGATCGCGCCCAGCCCCGCGATGCCCGCGACCGCGACGGCGTTCAAGACCCACGACGGCGTGGCGTCGAACACCTGCAGGCGCGCGGGGTCGTAGGCGAAGCCCACGATCGCGATGCCCAGCAGGAGCTCGAACAGCGCCGCGCCCGTGATCAGGCCCGCCGCGGCGAGGATCGACTCGCCGGACTGCCCGCGGCCGCGCTCGCCGAACCAGCGGAAGGCCGCGCCGATCAGGATGCCGACGCCCAGGTAGGGCGGCAGGTAGATGCCGACCGCCAGCGCCATCGCCGGCAGCTGCAGGCCCTTCTGCTGACCCGCGACGTCCATCACGACCGCCGCCACGCCGATCACGAGGCCCGCGATGATCGGGCTCCACGGCAGCGAGTTGTCCGACAGCAGCAGCCCGTCGATCAGGGTCGCGAACAGCTGGCCCTGCGGAGCGTTCAGCTCCGGGCTGCCCAGCACGTACGCGTTGTGCGCGACGTACAGCACGACCGGCACCGCCACGCAGCCGGCGAGCAGGCCCAGGAACTGGGCGAAGAAGCCCTCCTGCACGCGCACGCCGCACAGCTGCATCGTCTTGTAGTCCTGGCTGGAGTCGTTCGCCGTGCAGACGGCCACGCACGCGCCGACCAGGAGCGGCGTCAGGAGCAGCACGTCCTCCGGCGACGTCCGCCCGACGGCGATCGCCGTCACGCACAGCACCAGCGTCGTCACGAAGATCGTGCCCGACACCGGCGACGCCGAGCTGCCGATCTGCAGCGACAGGATCGCGCCCAGCACGACCATCAAGCTGGCCGTCACGACCAGCGCGATCGTCATCGCGACGGAGAAGGTCGACAGGCCGTCCTTCGAGACGACCCACGCCAGGATGATCGCGAGGCCCGCGAGGATCGACAGGCGTTGCAGCATCAGCTGCTTCTTGTCGACCTCGACCAGCGGGTCGTCCTTGCCCTCGCCGGACAGGCGCGCGCCCATGAAGCGGTACAGCGAGTACGCGACCGCCGCGGTCATCGCGGCGCCGCCGACCCAGCGCATCGAGTTCTGCGGCCACGATGCGACAGCCGCTACGTCCGTCACGTCGACGAAGTCGGCGAGCATGTAGTCGCCCACCAGTCGCAACATGGCGCCCGCGAAGACGAGCAGCGCCGTCGACAGCGTCAGCAGGCCGCCGATGCCGATGTAGATCGGCGTGAACGGCAGGTCGATCTGGAACTTGCGGTCCCCGTCCGGCCCCGCGATGGACTTCGACCACAGCACGACGTGTTCCGTCGCGGCGCCGAGCTTCGCCAGGAAGGGCGCGACGAAGCTGGCGATCAGGCCCGCGTACAGCGAGCGGCCCAGCGCGGGCCGCTCGTCCGGCCGCGCGACGGCGGCCTCGATCATCGTCTCGCACGCGCGGGCTTCCGGCGCGGGCAAGGTCGGGTCGGTCAGGAACTTCTTCGTGCCGAGGCCGACGAAGCCGAAGCCGACCAGCGCGCCGGCGACCGACAGCAGGACGAGCGTCAACACGTCGACGCCGGGCACGC
>JAUHYB010000191.1 GCA_030426745.1 bacterium | reverse complement strand
CGAGGGCCTCGCCGCGTTGATCGCCGACCTGTGCGAGGCCACGGGCACGCGGCGCGTCGTGCCCGCCGCGCGCGCGGCGGCGTACGGCATCGACGACGCGGCGCCGCGCGTCACCTTGTTCGGCGCGCGCTGGAACGAACGCGAGGACCGCGACGCGCTCGCGACGATCGTGCTGGGCGATGAGGTCGAAGGGCGCCGGTCGTACGTCGCGCTCGCCGGCACCGGCGAGGTGTGGGAGGTCGACCGCTTGCCCGCGCGGCGGCTCGAGCGCGAGGAGGGCGACCGCCTGCCGCCCCTGCTCGACCGGCGCCTGCTCGCGGGCGAACGACCCACGGAGGGCGGCGGCTTCACCCGCGCCTTCCTCGACTTCGCGGACGGCCGCTCGTGGGAACTGGCGCGCGTCGGCCCGCGCGACACCTACCAGTGGGAGCTGCGCGCGCCGGGCGCCGCCGCGGTGCCCGTCCTGCCCTACCGCATCGCCGGCTGGCAGAGCTTCGTCTACCGCACGCCCTACGCGGGCTTCGCGTCCCCCGCCGACGCGGCGCGCTTGGGCCTCGAGTCGCCGTGGCTGACGATCACGCTGGTCGACGAGCGCGGATCGATCGAGCTGCGCGTGGCCGAGCCCGCGGGCAACCAGCCGCTGGCCGTGGCGAACGCGCGCTCGCAGATGCTCGTGCTGCTGTCCCCCGACGCCGCCGACCTGCTCGTTCCGGAGACCGCCGACTTCGTCGACCGCGCGCGCGCGAACCCGTGGGAGTCGTGGCTGGGCGCGGGCGCGATCCGGCGGTGACCTGGGAGGGTACGGCGTCGGGAAGTACGGAGCCGGGCTCGTTCGTTCACCGACGGTCGGTGAAACAACGAGCCCGGCTCCGTACTGTCCCGGCGCAGCTCCGCGGCGCCTAGAGCGTCCAGTCCACGCGCAGCGCGTTCGTCAGGTTCGACCCCGTGCCGCACGGGCCGCCCGGGTCGCGGTACCAGACCTGGTAGTAGCGCGGCAGCGGCAGGAAGTGGTTCCCGCCGAAGGTCCCCCCGAGGTACGCGTTCATCGGCTCGCCCGCGTACCAGCTGCCGTCCGCGTCGAAGGTGAACAGGTGCGCGCGGTCGGTCGGGCTCCCCATGCACAGGACGCCGTCGCGGAACGGCAACGCGATCGGGACGTGCCCCTCGATCAGGAGCGCGGTCTGCCCCGGCGCGGCGTCGGTGACGTCCATGAACAGCGCCTCGTCGGCGATCGACGCCGAGCCCCAGGCGCGGAGGTCGGCCCCGGCGCCCGTCGAGTTCGCGCAGCCGGACCGCGGGTCGGCGGGCGCGTTGCCGCACGGACAGTCCCCGATCGTCCCGCCGCAGAACGCCGTGTCGAAGCCCGCGTCGCGTCCGAAGTGGTGGACCCCGCGGAGCCCGCCGTTGACCCGGAACGAGCCGACCGCGGTCTCGCCGTCGAGCGCGGCCCGGGAACCCAGGGCGTAGTCGTCCAGCCACGAGGACTTCAGGTAGTCCCGCTGCACCCACTGCCCCTGCTCCTCGACGAACCAGTACAGCGCGCCGCGCTCCTGCTGGCCGCCGTCGTTGTTCCACTGGTCTCCGTTCACCGCGCGCGAGTCGCTGTTCTCGCTGCTGGCGGTGACCAGCATCTGACCGTCGCCCAGGTGGACGCTCCCGCCGAAGTAATCACCGGCGTCGGGGTTGCTGGCCTTGACGTACGCCTCCGGCTGCACGCCGCTCGTACCGATGCGGTAGAGGTGCACCGCGCCGTAGTCCTCGCCGCCGTTCGGGTCGTCCTGGTCCGAACCGCCGATCCCCGCGGACGCGCTGTCGTCCTTGAAGTGGCCGACGGCGATGACGTCGCCGTGGATGTCCGGCGCGCCGAAGTAGGAGTAGGGCTTCGGGTTCGAGGGCTTCAGGTACGCGCGCTGCGTCCACGTCGAGCCGACGCGCGCGAACAGGTAGACGGCGCCCGTCTGCAGCATCGAGTTGTCCGCCTGATCGCCGTTGACCCCCGAGGCGCTGCTGTCCTCCTCGGGCGCGCCGACCAGGATCCGGTCACCGTCGATGGCGACGGTGCTGCCGAATTGGTCCCAGCTGTCCGGACTCGCGGCCTTCAGGAAGGCCTGCGGTTGCCACTGCGCGCCGTCGTGGACGAAGACGTAGGCGGCGCCGGAGCCGGGGCGGACGCTGCCGCTGCCGGCCATGTTCACGCCGGAGTACGGGCTCGTCTCGCTGCTCGCGCCGACCACGATGGTCGACCCGGAGACGGCGACGGAGTCGCCGAAGCGCTCGCCGTCCGTGTCGTTCCAGGCCTTGAGGTAGGCCTCCTGCACCCAGGTGCTCCCGCTGCGGCGGAACACGTAGGCCGCGCCGGCGAGGTAGTCCTCGTCGTCGTTCTGGTCCCCGTTCACCGTCTGTGCGCTGCTCTCCTCCCGCCAGGCGCCGACGACGATGAGGTCGCCGTCGATCGCCACCGCGCTGCCGAAGCGATCCCCGCTGCCGGTGTTCGAGGCCTTCAGGTAGGCCTGCCGGACCCAGCCGGAAGAGGTCCGCTCGTAGACGTAGACCGCGCCGCTGCCGCTCGCGGAGTTGTCGAGCTCGTCGCCGTCGACGCCGGTCGCGCCGGAGTCCTCGTAGGGAGCGGAGACGACGAGCGTGTTCCCGGACAAGGCGATGGCGTCGGCGAAGCGATCGCCGTCCCCGACGTTCGGCTCCAGGACCGAGTCCAGGTGCGCGATGGGATCCGACGCGGCGGGGCCGCCGATCAGGGGAGACAGGGCGACGGCGAGCGTGGCGAGCAGGGACATGGTTCCTCCTGTGGAACGAACGCGGCTGGGAAGCGGGAGCGCCTGCAGGGTAGCCGGGATCGGCGGATCCCGCGACTGGTAGGGAACGTACGGAGCCGGGCTCCCTACCTTCCCTACGACGGCAGCGCCAGGACCGCGCCGCGTCCCAGGAAGTACGCGGCGAAGCCGAGCACCAGGCTCAACGCCACGTTCCCCATCGCGCGGTTCCAGTCGCCGGCGCGCGCGAGCTCCATCGACTCGGCGCCGAAGGTCGAGAAGGTCGTCAGCGATCCGAGCACGCCGACGCGCAGGAAGAAGCCCCACTCGCCCTCCAGCCAGTGCCGCCGTTCGCCCAGCGCGACGAGCACGCCCAGCGCCAGGCAACCGATCACGTTGACGGCCAGCGTGTGCCACGGGAACGGTTGCGCCCAGCGGCGCTGGATCCAGCCGCTGATGCCGTAGCGCGCCATCGCGCCGAGCGCGCCGCCGAGGCCGACGATGAGGAGGCGGGTCACGTCGCAGACGATAGCGTGCGCGGGAGTACCGTGCCGCAACTGTTCGTCCCGCGACCGGCGTACCGTGCCCCGGCGGCACGGTACGCCGGCCGCGGGACGAACAGTTGCGGCACGGTACTCCCGCGTCGCGCTCAGCCGAGGCGATGACAGGACTGCGTCTTGAACACGAGGAACACCCGCGCGCCGGCGGCGATGCCCAGTTCGCGTACGGAGGCGGCGGTCAGGCTGGCGCGGAGGCGCGGCGCGCGCTGCGAAGCGTCGGTGTTCGGTCCGGCGACGTCCTCCGCCGGATCCCCCGCCCCGACCAACCGCGCCGTCGCCAGCACGTCCTGGCCGTCGGCGTCGAGCGCCTCCACCACCGCCTCCAGCACGTTGCGCGCCGACAACCCGCGCGGCGCCTCGCGCGCCAGCAGCACGTCGTCGGCGCGCAGGCCGTAGAGCCCGGGCGCGCCGTCGATCGCGTCGCGCGCGGGCACCTCGACGCGGACGCCGCCGCCGAGCTCCAGCGCGCACCCGTCCTCCCCCACGCGCACCGTCCCCGACAGCAGGTTCTCGAAGTCGGTCCCCGCGCGCTCCGCGGCGCCCAGGACCGACGCGGGGTCGCCCTCCGCGACGACGCGCCCGCGCTCGAGCACGACGACGTGGTCGCACACGGCCTGCACCTCGGTCGCGTCGTGCGAGACGAACAGCAGCGGCAGGTCGAACGCGCGCGTCGCGCGAACGAGGTACGGCAGGACGCGGCGGCGCAGCGGGCGGTCCAGCGCGCCGAGCGGTTCGTCCAGCAACAACACGTCCGGCTTCGACGCGAGCGCGCGGCCGAGCGCCACGCGTTGTCGCTCGCCGCCCGAACACGTCGCGACGTCGCGCGCCAGCAGAGGCGCCAGCTCCAGCACCTCGATCGCCGTCGCCAGCGCGTCCTCCGGCACGCCGCGCCCGCGCGCCGCCGCGCGCAGGTTGCGCTCGACGGTCCAGTGCGGGAACAGCAAGCCGTCCTGCGGCACGTATCCCACGCCGCGGTCCGCGCGCGGCACGTCGACGCGTGCGGCGTCGTCGAACAACACGCGGCCGTTCACCTCGACGCGCCCGCTCGCCGGGCGGCGCCAGCCGGCGACGCACTCCAGGAGGCTCGTCTTGCCCGCGCCCGACGCGCCGAACACGCCGACGGCGCGCGCCGACGTCTCGACGTCGACGTCGACCGCGAAGTCCGCCAGCGGTAAGCGCACGCGGCACTTCATCGCGCCTCCTCCGCGTGGCGTCGGGTCAGTCGATCGGCGAAGAACAGCACGGCGAACGCCAGCACCGCCGTCAGCCCCACCAGCGTCAACGCGCGGTCGTCGCGGCCCAGCTGGATGTCCTCCCAGATCAAGAGCGCCATGGTCTGCGTCTCGCCCGGCAGGTTGCCGGCGACGAGCAGCGTCGCGCCGAACTCGCCCAGCGCGCGGCCGAAGCCGAGCACCAGCGCCGCCAGCAACCCGCGCCGCGCCAGCGGCAAGGTGATCGAACGCGCGACGAGCGCGCGCGACATGCCCAGGCTCTCGCCCATGCGCTCCAGCCGCGGCTCGACGGACTCGAACGCGTTCTTCGCGCCGCGCACGACCAGCGGGAACGCCATCACCGCCGACGCGACCACGGCGCCGCCGCGCGTCAGCAACACGTCGAACCCCGCGCGCCCGAGCGGTCCGTCGACGCCGAGCAGCGCGAGCAACAGGAAGCCGACCGCCGTCGGCGGCAACACCAGCGGCAACGCGCAACAGGTGTCGACCACGCCGCGCCACGCGGATCGCGTGCGCGCCAGCCAGTAGCCGACGAGCGTCGCGGGCACGGCGCACGCCAGCGTCGCGCCGACCGCCACCTGCGCGCTGATCGCGAACGCGCTCCAGACCGCCGCGTCCACGCGCTACTCCCCTCCCCGCGGCGCGAAGCCGTGGCGCGCGAAGATCGCCTGCCCTTCGGGCGAGACGGCGAGCATCAGGAAGTCCGCCGCCTCCTCCTCGCGGGGCGAGCCGACGATCGCGCAGCCGGTGTACCGGATCGGCGGCGCTTCGTCCGCCGGCACGCGCCAGACCACGGAGAGCTCCGGCGCCGCCGCCGCGTCGCTGGCGTACACGACGCCGTAGCGCGCCGCGCCGCTGCCGACCGCCGCGAGCGCCGCGCGCACGTTCGACGACCGCGTCATGCGCGAGGCCAGCGCGTCGAGGAGCTCGCGGTCGCGCAGCCAGGCGGCCGCGTAGCGACCGGCGGGGACGAGTTCGGGGTGCGCGACGGCGACGCGGTCCGCTTCGAGCAGGCGATCGGGCGTGAAGTCCGCGTCGGGCTCGCGCGCGACGACGACCAGCGCGTTGCCGCACAGCGCGCGCCGCGACCCCAGCGCGACGATCAACGCATCCTCCAGGCGATCGACCTCCTCGACGCCCGCGGACAGGAAGACGTCCGTCTTGCGCGCGGCCTCGATCTGCCGCGCCAGCTCGCCCGAGCCGCCGAGGTTCACGCGCGGCGCGGGCCGCCCGGTGCGCGCGGCGTGCAGGTCCGCCAGCTCGCGCGCGACCTCGCCCAGGCTGGCCGCCGCGTCGACGCGCAGCCGGTCGCCGTCACGCGCGCCGCACGCCGCCGCGAGGACGACGAGCGCGAGGAGCGCGAGGCAGCGGCGGGCGAGGGTCATTGCGGGAGAGTCTAGCGCGCCGCTCCCGGTCCGCCGCACGGCGTCCCGGGCGGCGTCGCGCTCGTACCGCCGCGGCGAGGCCGCGCGCCGCCGTCGCCGCTGCCGCTGCCGCTGCCGCTGTCACTGTCGCTGTCACTGCCGCTGCCGCTGTCGTCGCCTCGGGCGCGACGCCCGGCTCGCCCAGCAGCCGGCTAGTTCCCCACCAGGAAGTGCGCGACGTCGCTCTCGCGCATCTTGTAGTCGCGGCCCTCGACGCGCAGCTTGCCCGCGGCCTTGATCGCCGCCTCGTTGCCGAACTCGACCAGGTCGTCGACCGAGTAGACCTCGGCGCGGATGTAGCCCTTCTCGAAGTCGGTGTGGATGACCCCCGCCGCCTTCGGACCCGTGTCGCCCTTGTGGATCGTCCAGGCGCGGATCTCCTTCGGGCCGGCGGTGAAGAAGGTCTGCAGGCCGAGCAGGTCGTACGCCTTCGTGATCAGGCGGTGCAGGCCGGGCTCCTCGAGCCC
>JAUHYB010000190.1 GCA_030426745.1 bacterium | reverse complement strand
TCCGCCAACAAGCGAAGGACCAGCACGTCGCGCTGGTCCACGGGCAGCTTCTGCAGTTCGCGCTCCACGACGGTGCGCGTGTCCTCGGCGTCGACGCGGCGCAGGCCGCCCTCGGCGTGGTCGGGCAACGCGGCGTCGCGTTCGCGGCGCTTCCTGCGGGTCTCGGATCGGATGACGTCCATACAAGCGTTCCTCGTCACGGTGTGCAGCCAACCGAGCAGTTGGCGGCGCTCGCCCTCGGGATCGCCCGTCGCTTCGGCCGTCAGTTCCAGCCGTTCGTGCGCGAGCTTCAGGAAGACCTCCTGAACCACGTCCTCGTAGGAGCTGCCCGTACCGAGCAGGCCGCGCGCTTGCCGCAGCAAGGCGTCCTGGTGTCGGTGGACCAGCGCGGTGAAGGCCGCGGGGTCGCGGCGGTCGCGCCAGTCGGCGAGCAAGCGTCCGTCGGAAGCGTCGTTCATGGGTTCCCGGTTCGAGTGCGGGGCGAACGCCGGCCCGCGCGGGCTTCTTGGGCGCGCGGGCGCGAGGTGCCTGGCGGAGCCGAGGATAGAGGACGGCAAGCCCTTGCGGGACAAGGAGTTCGGTGAGGTCCGGGTTCTCGTCGGGGCGCGGGGCGTCCGGGCCTGCGCGGCGTCGGCGGGGCATCGCCGCCGCCCCGCCGACCGGTCGGGAGCGCCGCGGCGCAGGGAGCGGCGAGCCCAGGCCGCGCGCGGACGCGCCCCCGACGCAGCGAGGGCCGCCGCGTTGCCGCGACGGCCCTCGGTTCGTGTCGTCGACCGCGCCCGCACCCGGCGCGACGCGGCGGCGCTACTCCTCGTCGTCCGCCGCGCCGGACGACGCGCCGATCAGGAGTTCGGTCAGCGCGTCGATGTCGATCACGCTGGGCACCGACGGGTCGTTCGAGTTCAGCGTCACGCTGTCGAACTGCAGGTTCTCCGCAGCCGTGCGCGCTTGCAGGATGCGACCGCCCGCGGTGTCGAGCGCCGCGTTGCGCAGCTCGTCGCGCAGCGCTTCCGCCTGCGCGATCGCGAGCTTGCCCTCGGCGACCGCTTCCTCGTACTCGGCGTCGGCGGCCGGGCGCACCTGCGCGTCGTAGCGGACGGCGGCGGCGTTCACCTCGCGGATCGCGACCTCGTTCAGGGACCGCATCTCCTGGAGGGTCTTGTCCCACTCGGCCGTCTCCTCCTTCTCGCGCGCCTCGGTCTCCTTCTCGATGCTGCCGGTCTCCTTCTCGGCGTCCTCGACGTGACGCTGCGCGATCGCGAGCTTTTCCTGCTGCTGCGCCAGCTGCTTCTGCTGCAGCTTGCTCTCGTAGCTCGGCAGGAAGCGCACGGCGCGGATCAGGATGCGCTCGGGCACGACGTGGAAGACGTCGATGGACTCGGCCAGCACCGGCAAGGCCTGTTCCGCCGCGGCGAGGCGCTTGTCCGTCTCCTGGAAATCCTCGGGCGTCAGCTTCGAGAGCTCCTCGCGCAACACCGACCGCACCTGCGACGCGACGCGCTCGCGGTACTGGATCTGCGCGCCGTCGTTCACGATCGCGTGGCCCTTGCCGTCCTTGATGCGGTAGACGACCGTGACGTCCAGCGTGACGACGTTGTTGTCCGTCGTCCGGAACTCCAGCGGACCTTCCTGCTGGGAGTTGCGGTAGCGGCGGCTCGACTCGATCTGGCTCGACTCCGACGCCAGGTTGATGAAGTGCGTGCGGCGATCGAGGATGTGCCACTTGTGCACGCCGGTGATGCCCAGGTGGTACCCAGCGGTGAAGTCCTCCTCCAGCACGCCGCCCGAACCCCACAGGTTCTGGCGCACGCCGATCTCGCCCGGCTCGATGCGCTCGAAGAACAGCGAGACGGACAGCAAACCGAGGATCAGCAGCGCGAGGATGCCGTACAGGATCTTGTTGGCGCTCATTGGGTGGCTCCTTCCTTGTGCGGATCGCGCGAGTCGACGTGTTCCAGGCGCTTCGGCGACGGATCTTTGCTGTACGGGATCAACGTGAAGCGCACGCGGCGCAGCTTGTCGATGATCGCTTCGCGCACGACGACCGTGCCGCGCTTCTCCAGCGCCTCGGCGCGCGCGACGAGGCCCTCGGCCTCCTTCGTGTACTTCGCCGTCAAGCCGCGCGCTTCGGCGACCATGCGGTCGCGGGCGGCGAGGCCCTCCGCGACGCGCTCGACGCGGTAGGCGTCCGCCGACTTCTCGACGCGGATGCGCTCTTTCTCGGCCTCCTTCAGCTGGCGCACGAGCTCACCTTGCAGCTCGCGCTTCTCGATCTCCTTGACCTTGTCGACCGCGGCGAGGCGACGCTCGCGGTCCTGCAGCAGGCGGTTCACCTCGACCTCGAGGCGCTCGACCTCCTGGTCGGCCACCTTGCGGTCCTCGATCGCCTTCTCGTAAGCGGGGTCGAAGCTGGGCGTCTCGGTGACGATCTTGACGATGTGGATGCCGTGCGGCTCCAGCAGCTCGTTCAGGCGTTCCTCGCTCTTCACGCCGGCCGCCTGCAGGTTCGCCGGGTCCGCGACGCCGACCGCGTCGAAGCGGCCGAACTCGTCGCGCAGGATCGAGCGCGCGTACGCCCGCACCCACTCGCGCTTGTACGCGTCGCCGAGGCCCGAGTCCTCGATCACGTCCGCCGCCGAACCGGGCAGCAGCTCGTACTGGATCTCCAGCGTGTCGAAGCGGAAGTTCGAGCCGTCCGCCGCCCGCACCGTCAGCAGGCTGGCGCGGTTGCCGCTGCTCGACGTCCCGCCCGCCATCACGAAGCGCTGCGGCGTCTTGTCCAGCGTGAACACGTTCTCGAGGAACGGCACGTAGATCTTCACGCCGGGCGTGTCGAGCACGGTCTTGTTGCCCGACAGGTAGTTCACCTTCACCCCGACCTCCTCCGCGCTGATCACGCGGAAGCCGAGGTTGCCGGTCATCGACGCGATGCCGATGAAGCCCAGCAGGATCACGACCACCAGCACCGCCGCCAGCTTCGCGGGCGAGACGTTGATCTCGACCTTGGGCCTCCGACCGGGCCGTCGCGCGCGCGCGAAGCCCTCGTCCATGTCACCTGTGTCCATTCCGTTCCTCCTCTGCGGGGTGCGCTCTCGGTGTCTCGTCGCCGTCGTCCGGTTTCGAGGGCGACGATCCTGCCTTCTCGGTGGTGCCGGGACCACGCCGACGGCCCTACCGCGTCGCGTCCCCCGCATTCACCTCGGACCGGGAGACGGGGAGCTGGAGGAGGATTGTTAGGCTGCGCGCGCCATGTCCCACGACTTCGACCCCGACGCCGCCGCGGCGGCCGGATCCGGCCCGTACGGGCTCGATCACGCCCCGGAGGACGCCCTGGTGCACCTCCTGCCGGTGCCCTTCGACGCGACGACGTCCTACCGCGACGGCGCGGCGCTCGGGCCCGACGCGATCCTCGCGGCGTCGCACCAGGTCGAGCTGACCGACCTCGCGTTCGGCGCGCCGTACCGCTCGGGGATCGCGTGGATCCACGCCGACCCGCGGGTCGCCGAGTGGAACGCGGAGGCGCGGCGGCTGGCCGAGCCGATCCTGGAGCTGGGCGGCGAGCTCGACGGCCGCGCCGACCTGCTCGCCGACCTCGAGCGCGTCAACCAGCTGGGCGGCCTGGTCAACGAGCACGTCGAGGAGCGCGCCGGCGCGGCGCTCGACGCGGGCAAGCGGCCGCTGATCGTCGGCGGCGACCACTCCGTCCCCTACGGCGCGATCGTCGCCGCCGCGAAGCGCCGGCCCGGCCTCGGCGTCCTGCACTTCGACGCGCACGCCGACCTGCGCGTCGCCTTCGAGGGCTTCCGCTGGTCGCACGCCTCGATCCTCGGCAACGTGCTCGACGACGCGCCGGACCTCGGGACCGTCGTGCAGGTCGGCCTGCGCGACCTGGGCGAGCGCGAGGTGCAGCGCATCGAGAGCGACGCGCGCCTCGTCCCCGTCTACGACCACGAGTGGGCGCTCGCCCGACTCGAGGGCCGCGACCTCTCGCGCCTGGTGAACGACTGCCTGGCCGCGCTGCCCGACACCGTCTGGGTCACCTTCGACGTCGACGGCCTGGATCCCGCGCTGTGCCCGGGCACCGGCACGCCCGTCCCCGGCGGCCTGTCGTGGAACGAGGCCGCGCTGTGGCTGTCCGCGCTCGCCGCGTCCGGCCGCACCGTGATCGGCGCCGACCTGGTCGAGGTCCGCCCGAGCCCGACGCCCGAGGGCGAGGACTCCTGGGACGCGATCGTCGGCGCGCGCCTCGTCTACCGCCTGGCCGCGCTGCTGGCGGGGACGGCGCGGCGCGGCTGAGCGCGCTGCGGTCCTCCGCTATGCTGGAGCGCTTCCCCGCTCTCGTGCCGCGCGCCGCGCGGACCGTTCCCTGCCTCGCTCGCCATGTTGCAGACGCTCGCTCTCGTCGCCGCCGCGACGTCGTCCCCGGTCCCGCTCGCCCCCGCGTCCCTCGCCCTCGGTGACGAACTCGTTCTGGAGGTCGACGAAACGTCGCACATGCCGAAGGGTCGCGTCGCGCGCGCCGACGGCCTGATCCTCGACCCCCGCGACCTTCCGAAGCCGGTGTTGGAGCAGATGTCGTGCGCCGTCGGGCTGCAGGGCCTCGAGGCGTCGCTGACCGCGCTGCTGGCGCGCAGCGTGGGCTTCGCGTCCCGGCGCGACGACTTGCCGAAGCGCTACCGCGAGTTCGGCGAGCACCAGGCCGCGCAGTGGACCGCGCTGTCCGACGCCTTGTTCGAAGGCGAAGCGACGGAGGGCGGGCTGGTCGGCGCGGCGCTGTACCACGACACCGGCCGGCGCATCGACTCTCCCACGGAGGTGCGCATCGTCGGCCCGACGCGTTTCGCCGCGGTGACGATGGCTCCGGCCGACTTCGAGGACCTCTTGCAGCTGCAGGCCGACACCGCGCGTTTCGATGTGGACATGCCGCAGGCCGCGGCGAAGCGGCTGTCCGACCGGATGCTGGATCAGAGCGAAGGCGTCGAGGACCCGTGGTTCACGACCGCGCTCCTGCGCGTCACGATGCTCGGGCTCGACATGTGGGACGACAAGTACCTCGAGAACTCGTTCGACCTCTCGCCCGACGAGTTCATGGATCGCTGCCGGCGCGCGATCCGCGAAGGACTGGTCGAGCCGCTGTTCCCCGAGCTGGACGAGGAGCGCCGCGCGGACGGCGTGTGGCTGCTCGAGGGCTTCGTCGTCGGTCGGCGGGTCGAGGCGGACGGCGACTGGTCGGCGCCGGAGGCTCTGATCGAGCAGAACGAGGTCGTGCACCAGCCGATCCTCCTGCTCCAGGCGCCGGCCGCGGAGCCCGAGGACGACGCCCCGCGCCGACGGGTCTCGATGATCGCCGGCGGCGAGGAGATCGTCCTCTACGACGGCGACTGGCCGATGCCCTGACGCGCGGGCCGCTCGGCGTCCGGCGAATCGGCCGCCCCGACGCCGCGTTCTCGCGGTAGCTTGGAACGGATGCCCCCCGCCGATCGACGACCCGACGACGCCCCCGAGGACCGGGAGGCGACCGAGACGCCCTCCTCCGCCTTCCGCGTGTTCGGGCGGATCGGGCAGGAGCCGATGTGGTTCGAGGAGCAGGAAGCCCCCGCGCCGCCGGCGGACCCGGACGAGCCCGCGGAGGTCTTCGGGGCCGAGATCGGGGACGAGCTCTCGGCCTCGGGCGCCTTCGACTTCGCGCCGGACGAGCAGCGCGACGACCCCTTCGCGGCGGAGCCGGACGCGTGGGCGCCGGGCGGCGGCGTCGGCGCGCGCGAGCGACGGTCGAGCGCGGCGCGCGAGCCGGTCGGCCCGTCACAGTCGGTGCCGTCTCGATCGGTGCCGTCGCGGCCGGCGCCGGCGCGGCCCGCCTCCCCGGGATCGACGGCGGAGGACGACGACCTCGCCTTCGCCGGCCTGCCCGTGCAGGGCTTCGGCGCGCCGTTCGTCGACGCCGGTGACGCGGACGACGCCCCCCTCGAGGCGCCCGCCGCGCGCGCCGGCGCGGACGACGGCGCGACGCCCTGGTACCGCAACGCCGCCTGCTGGGCGCACCTCGCGCCGCTCGGCACCTCGGTGCTGCTGCTGACCGGCCTCGGCCTGGTCCCGCCGCTCCTGATCGAGAACACGGCCGGCCGGCGCGACGACTTCGTGCGCGACCAGGCGCGCGAGGCGTTGAACTTCCAGCTCAACGTCCTGCTGCTGAACGTCGTCGCGCTGCTGACGCTGACGGCGCCGCTGGTCTGGCCGCTGTCGATCGCCTTCGCGATCGTGCTGCCGATCCAGGCCGCGATGGACGCGAACCGCGGCGAGCGGCACCGCTACCCGATCGTGCCGCGCTGGCTGGACTGAGCGCGGGGCGTCAGAAGCTCTGCCAGGCGTACCAGACCCAGACCGCGAGGAAGGCGAGGCCCTTCCAGCGGCCGAAGCGCGCGCCGCCGAGGCGCGGCAGCAGGATGGCGCCGA
>JAUHYB010000189.1 GCA_030426745.1 bacterium | reverse complement strand
AGCGTGCGCGGCAACAACCCCTCGCGCTCGAGCCGCGGCAACTCCTCGCGCCCGCTCTCGTCCCCCAGCTCGAGGTCCGCCAGCATCAGGTCGGGCACCCGCTCGCGGATCGCGACCCGGGCTTCGCGGTAGGACAGCACGCTGCGCACCGTGAACCCGCGTCGCTCCAGGAACCACGCGGCCAGGTCCACGATCCGTCGGTCGTTGTCGACCAGGAGGAGATCGGCCATGCGGCGAGAATGGCGGATCCGACGGGGCGGTGCCAGGACGCATCCGACCGGATTCGCGCCCACGGAACGACGCTCGCCGGACGACCCCGACCGGCGCGGACCGGCTCCTCTCGACGACCGGACGGCCGTCCGCACCGGATCACTCCGCGGGCCGGTTCGCCTCGTCGAGCGCCTCGATCGCCGCGGCGACGTGCTCCTCGCTCCTGCGCGAGCCGGCCTCGGGGTACGTCGCCCGTACCTTGATCCACCAGCGGCCGTTGCGCAGCACGGTCAAGCTGGAGAGCCACACGGGACCCGCCTGCCCGTCCTTCGAGAGTCGATACCGCGCGGCGCGTCCCGGCAGCTCGAGGCCGCAGAAGGGGATGGCCCCGACGTGCTCCGACACCAGCTCCGCGCTCGGGTACTTCTCGACCACGTCCTCGGCGCAGCTCTCGAACTCCAGGTCGAGCTGGCGCCGTCGCGCACTCTCCACCCCATCGTCGGGCGAGCCGATGCTGACCATCGCCGGCGCCGGGTAGACGTAGAACGTCAGGGTGATCAGCCCCCGCAGGCTCAGGCCGTCGTAGCCGAAGCTCATGTTCGCGCTGTCGCCGTAGGTGCGCACCTCACCGCGCAGGAAGCCCGCGAGGCTCTCCGGGAAACGGATGCCGGACGGCGCGTGGCCGACGAAGTCCTCGGCGAGCGCGATCGAGTCGGCGGTGCGCGCCTCGGGCGGCGTCTCGCAGCCGAACACCGTGACGGAGAGCGCGAGCGCGAGCAGGACGGGGAAGGTCGCCTTCATGCCTCGCAGGATAGCCGCGCGCGCCGGCCGCCGCGACGCCGACGCGGAACGGCGGCGGCAGGTTCGGCGCGCGCTCGATCGTCACCAGCCGCGGCGCGTGTCCGCGCACGCGCGAACGCCGCGCGGGCGCTCGACTCCCGGTGGAGCCGACGCAGCCGAAGTCCGCGCCGCCGCCTCGCACGGTCCCTCGCACCGACGCCGGGCCCCGCGCCGCGCGAGGCCTCACGCCCTCACAGCGACTCGTACCAGGTCACCTCGTCGAACGGCACCTTCAGCTTCATGCCGCCCAGCATCACGGTGACCTCGCGCTTCTCGCGGTCGACGCGCTTCACGACGCACCGTTGCCGGTAGCGCGGCAGGTGCACCAGGTCGCCCTTCTTCAGCGCTTCCAGGAATGCCTTCCGGCGGTCGGTCAGGCTCGCGCCCTGCACCTCGGCGCCGATCGCGCCGAGCGCGTTCTCCAGCTCGGCGCGCACCGTCCCCGACAGCTGCGGCAGCAAACTCTCCGCGCGCTCCAGCGCCCGGCGCGCGCCGCGCATGCGTTCCTCGAGGCCGCGCTGGGCTTCCTTCTCGAGCTGCTCGGACCGGCGGTCCAGCTCCTCGCGCTTCGCGGTCCACTCGCGCTCGGTGTTCGCCGCTTCCTCGAAGCGCGCTTCGGCCCGGGCGCGCGCGCGCTCCGCTTCCGTGCGGGCGTCGCGCACGTCGTCCATCAGCTTGGCCAGCTCGGCGTCGCGGCGTTCCAGCCGGGCCTCGGCGCGGTCGACCAGCCGGTCGTCCAGGCCGTAGCGGCGCGCGATCACGAGCGCGGCCGACTCGCCGGGCACGCCGATGACCAGGCTGTACTTCGGCGCCAGCGTCTCCAGGTCGAACTCCGCGCACGCGTTCTCGACGCGCGCGTGGCGGAAGGCGAACTCCTTCAGGCGGCCGAGGTGCGTCGACACCAGGGTCGGCACGTCGCCCTCCAGCAAGCGCTCGAGCAACGCCTCCCCCAGCGCGGCGCCCTCGTCGGGGTCCGTGCCGCCGCCGAGCTCGTCCAGCAGCACCAGCGTGCGCGGCGTCGCGCGCGCCAGGCCGTCGCGGATGCGCACGAGGTGCGACGAGAAGGTCGACAGGCTCTGGCTGATCTCCTGCTCGTCGCCGATGTCCGCGGCGATGCCGTCGTAGAGCGGCACGGCGCTGCCCTCGGCGCACGGGATCGGCAGGCCGCAACGCACCATCAGCGACGACAGGCCCGCGGTCTTCAGCGCCAGCGTCTTCCCGCCCGTGTTCGGCCCCGTCACGATCAACATCGTGAAGTCGTCGCCCAGGCGCAGGTCGATCGGGACGACGCCGTCGAGGCGGCCCGACTCCTGCTCCGCGAGCAAGAGCGGGTGGCGCGCCGAACGCAGCACGAGCCCGCCGTCGTCGTCGGGCCCCGGCACCCTGGGCACGCGCGCGCCGAACGCGGCGGCGAACGCGATCGCGACCAGCGCCAGCTCCAGCTTGGCCAGCGCGTCGCCGGCGCGGCGCAGCGCGTCCGCCTCCTCGCGCACCTCGCGCGCCAGCTCCGCCAGGATGCGCGACAGCTCGCGCCGCTCCTCGACGCGCACCTCGGCCAGGCGGTTCGCCAGCGGGATCACCTCGCGCGGCTCGACGAACACGCTCTGTTCGGACTGCGAACGGTCGTGGACGATGCCCTTCACGCGCCCCGCGCTCTTCGCGCGCACCGCCAGGCAGTGCCGCCCGCCGCGCAGGTGCACGCGCGTGTCCGTCAGCACGTTGCGCACGTCGCTCTTCGCCGCGATCTGGCGCAGCGTGCCGTCGACCTTCGCGCTGATCGTGCGCTCCTCGTCGCGCAGCTTCGCCAGCAGCGGCGACGCGTTCGACAGGATCTTGCCGCGCTCGTCCACGACGCGCGCCAGGCGCTCGCGCAGCGCGGACAGGTCGGGCAGCTCGGCCGCGAGCGCGCCCAGCCGCGGAACGTCGCCGGCGCGCCTGTCGAGCCAGTCGGTCAGCCGCTCGTTCGCGCCGAGCAGTCCGACCAGCGCGGCCAGCTCGCTCTCCTCCAACCCGCGTTGCCGCGCGGCGTCGACGATCGGCGCCGGGTCCGTCACGCCGCCCAGCGACGGCAGGTCGCCGGCGCGCTCCAGGAGCTGCATCTCGGCGACGCGCTCCAGCGCCGCGCGCGCCTCCTCGTCGGGCAGCGGCGACAGCTCGCGCACCGCGCGCCGGCCCAGGCTGGACTGCACGTAGCGCTCGAGCAGCCCGAGCAGCTCCTCCAGCTCCAACGCGCGGGCGGCGAAGGCCTCGCGCGCCGCATCGCGTCGTTCGGTGGTGGTCGTCATCTCGGCGGTCGCGCGAGGAAGATGCGGATGCGCAGCGGATCGCGCAAGATCCGGGCCCGATCGAACAGGCCGACGCGCTGCTCCTCCCACCCCAGGTCGCCGCACAGGCGCTGCTGCAGGGGCCGCATGTAGAGCCGCCCCGCGCGCTGGTTGAAGTCCACCGGATCGCTCATCAGGACGACGTCGTAGCCCGACGCCCAGTCGGTCAGGTCCTCGTCCGTCCACTCGCCGTAGCCGAGGTTGCCGCGGAACTCGAGGTCGAGCGGCATGTGCGCGTCGCGCAGGAAGCGGCCGGGCGACCCGCCGTTCTCGAGCAGGCCCAGGTGCAGCGCCGCGGGCGAGTACTCGGACGAGATGCCGAGCCACGCGACCTTCTCCATCGGGCCGACCGCGCCGGTGATCAGCGCGTCGAGTTCCTCGCGCTCGGTCCGCGACAGCGCCGGGCGCTTCAGCGCGCGCCGCCCGCGCGCGAGGCTGGTCATGCGGTCCAGCTCCTGCCGCTTGTACGCCTCGACCTCGTCCGGGCTGCCGCCCAGCAGCCCGTAGTGCTCCGCGACCTTCAGCGCGTCCGCCGTCGGGTTCACGCCGACGGCGAAGCCCAGCGCGACGAGCAGCGGCACCGCGACGACGCGCGCGCGCGGCAGCACGCTCGCGATGCCGAGCGCGGCGAGCGGCCACAGGCTGATGCCCAGAGGCAACCAGAAGCGCTCCAGGAAGAACGGGTGCGTCCAGATCGGCACGAAGGTCGCGAACAGCGTCAGCCACAGGACGCCCGCGCGCGCGCGGAACCAGCGCAAGCCCAGCACCGCCCCGAGCGCCTGCAACACCAGGCCGCGCGCGCTGACGCTGAAGAAGCACGCGAGGTACAGGACGCGCCACTCGACGCCCTGGCCGTTGCCCTCCTGGTTGCCCGACAGGAACTCCGCGAAGGCCTCGCGGTGTTCCGCGGCCGTCTCCAGCCCGTGCGGCAGCGGCAGCAGGAACCACCAGACGCCGACGATCGCGGGCATCATCAAGAGGTGCGCGGTGCGTCGCGCGAAGAACTTGCCGTGGCCGGCGCGGACCTCGCCGAAGCCCTCGAGCAACCAGTCGACGCCGCACCCGAGCGCCAGCAGCAGGCTGTAGTTGAACTTGGTGAAGAACGCGAGGACGAACCACGCGCCGGCGCGGCGCTCGCGCACGAGCCGTCCGTCCTCGCCCAGGTGCACGCCGCGGCGCAGCCACCCGCGCAGCGCGAGCGCGCCGGTCAGCACGAACGGGGCCTCCAGGAACAGGCTGTAGCCGAGCGCGAGGCCGAGCGGACTCGCCGCGCCCAGCGCCAGCGCGATCCACGGCACCAGGTCCTCGTTCTTGCGCGGCGCGCCGTCCCTCCCCCGCGCGGCCCGCGCGAGCTCGGCCGCGAGCAGCCAGACCGCGAACAGCGCCAGGCACCAGATCGCCACGGCCGAGCGCCGCGCGACGTCCTCGGAGATGCCGAAGAAGAACTGGGGCACCGCCAGCATCGCCGGGTAGACGATCGGGTAGCGGTCCGCGTCGAAGACCGCCGCCATCGCCGCCGCGGGCCGGATCGCCTGGGTCGACAGCACGAGGCGCGCGGCGGGCAGCTCGGCGTGCATCGACTCGTCCCAGCCCCAGCTGTTCGGGTCGCTGTAGCCCCACGCCCAGTGCACGGCGAGCGCCGCGCAGACCGCGAGCGCGAGCCACCAGCGGCGCCTCGCTGCGACGGGAGGGGCGTCGGTCATGGGGTCTGGTGTACCTGCCGCGGGGCGAGGAGAGAAGGACGGTACCGCGTCCGATTTCTCTCCCCGGCACCTCGATGAGCCCGACGCGTCCCCGGTGTTAGACTGCGGGCTTCCACGAGGCCCTCCAGAACCGACCGAGCCCCATGAAGATCCGCAGGAACCACGGACGTTTCGAGACCCGCGCCATCCACGCCGGGCAGGAGTCCGACCCCCAGAACGGCGCCGTGATGCCGCCGGTCTACCTGACCAGCACCTACGAGCAGGACGCGCCGGCCAAGCCGCGCGACGGCTACGAGTATTCGCGCACCAAGAACCCGACGCGCCTCTGCCTGGAGGAGAACATCGCCAGCCTCGAGGGCGGCGACTGGGGCCTGTGCTTCGCGTCGGGCCTCTCCGCGACGAACGCGCTGCTCGACAAGCTCGTGCCCGGCGACAGCGTCGTCTGCGGCAACGACCTCTACGGCGGCACCTACCGCATCTTCAAGGCGGTCTTCGAGCGCTACGGCATCGCGTTCCGCATGGTCGACGCGACCGACCCGGCGAACGTCGCGGCGGCGATGGACGGGACGACGAAGTACGTCTACATCGAGACGCCGACGAACCCGCTGCTGCGCCTGAACGACATCGCCGCGATGGCGGAGATCGCGCACGCGGGCGGCGCGCTGCTGGTCGTCGACAACACCTTCGCGACGCCCTACCTGCAGCAACCGCTGGAGCTGGGCGCGGACGTCGTGCTGCACTCGATGACGAAGTACCTCGGCGGCCACTCGGACGTGGTCGCGGGCGCGCTGGTCGGCAAGGACGAGCAGCTCTTCGAGGACTACGCCTTCTACCAGAACTCGGTCGGCGGCGGCCTGGACCCGATGTCCAGCTTCCTCGTCATGCGCGGCATCAAGACGTTGCCGGTGCGCGTCGACCGTCACTGCGAGAACGCGATGGCGATCGCGCAGTACCTCGAGTCGCACGACATGATCGACCGCGTGATCTACCCGGGCCTGCCCTCGCACCCGCAGCACGAGCTGGCGAAGAAGCAGATGAAGGGCTTCGGCGGCATGGTCTCCTGCGAGCTGAAGGGCGGCGTGCCCGCCGGCGAGGCCGCGGCCTGCGCGACGAAGGTCTTCACCCTGGCCGAGTCCCTGGGCGGCGTCGAGTCCCTGATCGAGACCCCGCCGTCGATGACGCACGCGTCGATCCCGCCCGCCGAGCGCCACGCCGCCGGCCTCGCGGACGGCCTGGTGCGCCTGTCGGTCGGCATCGAGCACGTCGACGACCTGATCGCGGACCTCGAGCAAGCGCTGGAGGCCGCCCGCAAGGCGGCGACGGCCCGCGTCTAGGCGACACGCGCCACCCGGCGAGACCGGGAGTACCGTGCCGTAACTGATTGTCCCGCGCCGTCGGTGGCGCAGTGCCGGC
>JAUHYB010000188.1 GCA_030426745.1 bacterium | reverse complement strand
TCGAGCTCGACCTCGCGCAGGCGGATGCGCGCCTCGTCGGCGCGGCGGTTCGACGCGCCGACCTCGTGCTTCTCGAGCGACTGGCGCTCGTAGTGTCGCGCGTCGGACGGGCCGTGGTGCTCCTCGTACAGCGCCCAGACCTCCGCCGGATCGGTCGCCACGACCTCGCCGTCGATCGTGAACGCGGTCGGCGTGCCCAGGAACGGGCCGGTCTGCGTGCGCTCGAGCGCGCCGCGGCGCTCCAGCATCAACGCCCACTCGGGCAGGCTCTCGGACGCGACCTCGTCGTCGCGCACCCAGCGGAAGTGCTCGCCGGTCAGCTCGTAGTTGCCGACCCGCAGCAAGCGGCGACCGACCTCGGCGCCCTCCTCGGTGACGAAGGTCTCCTCGCGCGTCACCTGGCCCATCACCGTCGTGCCGTCGTTCAGCTCGAGCTGCACGATCGGCTTCGGCCAGAAGGTCGCGGCCCCCTTCGCGAAGCACAGCAACAGCAGGCCGATGATCGCGAGCAGGCACAGCGCCAGCGAGCCGGCGGTGGCCCACACCATCGCGTCGCCGTTCGACAGCGGCGCGCTGCGGCGCGTGCGGCGCGGCCGCGGCTCGCTCTGCGGCGCCGACGCCGGACCGGGCTTGGGTCTCTCCATCGTGAGGCTCATAGCTGGTGCGCCCGCTTGCGGAAGTGCTGTCGGACCGACTCGGCCAGCGTGTTCACGACGAAGGTCATCGCGAACAGCGTCAGCGCGGCCAGGAACAAGGTGCGGTAGTGCGTGCTGTCCTTGACGGCCTCGGGCAGCTCGACGGCCAGGTTCGCGGACAGCGTCCGCAAGCCGTTGAAGAGGTTGAGCTCCATGACCGGCGTGTTGCCGGTCGCCATCAGCACGATCATGGTCTCGCCGACCGCGCGGCCCAGGCCGACCATCAGCGCCGAGAAGATGCCGCTGGCCGCCGTCGGGACGATCACGCGCGCCGCGGTCTGCCAGCGCGTCGCGCCGGTCGCGAGCGACGCGAGCCGCAGGTGGTTCGGCACGCTGGACAGCGCGTCCTCGGACAGCGTGTAGATGACCGGGATGATCGCGAAGCCCATCACGAAGCCGACGACCAGCGAGTTGCGCTGGACGTAGGTACCGAGCGGGCTGAACGCGCCTTCCTCGCGCAGGTCGAGGCCGGTCGAGGCGGTGATCGCCCCCATCAGCCAGGCGCCCCCGACGGTCACGACCAGGAGGCCGGTGAACAGTCCGAGCTCCACCAGCGCGCCCTTCGCGCGCGACCACTCGAGGCCGACCTCGCGCAGGCGCGGGTCGATCCACTTGCGGTGCGCCAGGACGCACGCGGCGCCGACGACCGGCAGGAACAGGACCGCCCAGGCCGGCGCCGCCCCGCCGACGCGCCCGTCCAGCCACGCCTGCAGGTCGCCGCCGAACACCGCCGACTCGAGCGGCGTCGCCAGCGCGTTGGCCGCGAAGATGCCGATCGGCAGCGCCAAGGTGGAGATCAGGAGGCGCGGCACGCCTTCCAGCCGCAGCTCGATGCGTCGCGGCACGAAGCGGAACAGCTGCGCGCCGAACAGGAGCGCGAGCGGCACCGTGAAGAAGCACAGCAGGACGCCGATCAGGCGGTCCTGCACGAAGGGCGCGAACACGAGCGCCGCGAGGAAGCCGAGCACCACGCTGGGCAGGCCGGCCATGATCTCGATCAGCGACTTGAGCGAGGCGCGCGTGCGCGACGCCAGGAACTCGCTGGAGTAGATCGCCGCGAGGATCGCGATGGGCGCGCCGAACAGCATCGAGTACAGCGTCGCCTTGAGGGTGCCGTAGACGAGCGGCATCAGGCTCAGCTTCGGCTCGAACGCGTCCGTGCCGCCGGTGGACTGCCAGGTGAAGTCGGGCTCGGGGTAGCCCTCGTACCAGACGCGGCCGAACAGCGAGGCCGGCGTCGCCTCGGGGAAGCCGACGTCGAGGTCCCACACGACGCCGCCGTCGGCGCCGAAGCTGGCCAGGCGGTCCTCCTTCGGCGACAGCGCGACCGACTGCGCGGAGCGGCCGGAGGAGACGCGCGTCAGCACGGAGTTCGTCGTGACCTGCACGACCGCGACCTCGCCGTTGTCCCCGCCGACGGCGGCGACGCGCGTGCGGCCGGAGCTGGCGATCGTCGTGATCGGCGCGTCCAGGCAGTCGATGTCGTGCGCGTCCACCAGCTGCAGGCCGTCCTCGCCGCGGATCGGGAACCAGGCCGAGAGCGTGCCGTGCTCGTCACCGACCAGCAGGGTCGTGCTGCCCAGCAGGAAGCCCATCGCCGTCAGGCGCGTGCCGTCCGGCGTGACGTCGATCGTCTCCAGGCGCTGCGGAGCCTGCAGGTCGCGGAAGTCGTAGTGGTGCAGCGTGCCGTCGTCCCACGCGAGGTAGGCGGCGGTGCCGTTGCCCGACAGCAACACGCGCGACGGCTGCACGCCGTCCGGCTTCACCGCGTTCGGCACGGTGGAGCGCGTGACCGCGTAGGTGACCTTGCCGGTCAACAGGTTCTTGCGGCCGCGCACGGAGTAGAGGCCGAGCGTGCCGTCCTCGGAGTAGGCGATCAGGCGCTCGCCGCCGGCCGCTTGCGAGCGGTCGACGAGGCGCAACGGGACGCCCGCCTGCACCTCGATCGGATCGCCGAGCTCGACCGCGAGCCGGCTGACGCGCACGAGGCCCTTCTCGCGCAGCCACTCGTGGACGGCGCCGTCGGCGACGGCGAGCTCGCCGTCCAGCAGCAACGCGTCGTCCACGTCGCCCTCCCCCACGAGCTCGGAGGTGACGCCCAGCGTGCCGAGTTGCGCGGTGCCGTCGGCGTAGCCGAAGACGACGCGGTCCGAGCCCGGCTCGAGCGCGTGGCTGATCGGCGCGCCGGACGCGCCGGAGATGTCGCGCGCCTCCACGCGTCGCCCGTCGTTCAGGACGCGGAGCACGACGCGGCCGCCGTCGTCCAGCGTCCAGCCGAGGGCGCCGTACTCGTCGATGCCCGACGCGACGATCGCGCGTCCCGCCTCGTCCGCGTCGCGCTCGAGCTCGGCGGCGCGCACCGTGTCCGCGGGGCGGAACAGCGGGACGGCGACGGAGAACAGGAAGACGAAGATCAGGCTGACCGCCAGGATCGTCCCGACGCCGCCGAAGGTGATCGCGGTGCGGGCGACGCGTTCGGCGACGCGCGCGCCGCGTCGCATCTCGCGTCGGCGTCGCGGCCGCTGGGGCGCGGGCGTGGGAGCGGGTCGTTCAGCGCTCATCGAGGGGGTTCCTGGAAGTCGTCGGGGGGCGCCGGCCGAGCAGCCGACACCCCCGCGGTCCGATGCGTTCGGGACGCGAGGCGCCCGCTACTGGGGGTCCGTCTCCGTGGCGGGCACGAACACCTCGCCGACGGACTTCATCGCGTCCGCGGCGATCGCGGCCGTGATCGGCAGGTAGCCGTCCTTGACGACGTCCTGCTGACCTTCGCGCGAGTAGACGTAGCGGATGAACTCGCGGCGCAGGGGGTCGAGCTCCGTGCCCGGCTCGTAGTTCACGTACGCGTACAGGAAGCGCGCCATCGGGTAGGAACCGTCGTAGGCGTGCTCCGCCACGGCGGGGATCGCGGCCTCGCCGGGGGCGGCGGCGAGCGCGACGGCGCGGACGTCGGCGGTCTTGTAGCCGATGCCGCTGTAACCGATCGCGTACTTGTCCGCGGCGATGCCCTGGACGACGGCCGAGCTGCCGGGCTGCTCCTTCACGGAGTCCTTGTAGTCGCCCTTGAAGAGCGCGTGCTTCTTGAAGTAGCCGTAGGTGCCGGACGCCGAATTGCGGCCGTACAGGCTGATCGGCTTGTCCGCCCACTCACCGGTGAGGCCCAGGTCGCCCCAGGTCGTGATGTCGTCGGCGTGGCCGCCCTTGCGCGTCTTCGAGAAGATGGCGTCGACCTGCTGCATGCTGAGGCCGGCGATCGGGTTGTCCTTGTGGACGTAGACGGCGAGCATGTCGATCGACGTCGGGAGCGCGGTCGGCTTGTAGCCGAACTCCTTCTCGAAGAGGTCGATCTCCTTGTCCTTCATCGCGCGGCTCATCGGACCGAAGTTCGACGACCCGGCGATCAGCGCCGGCGGCGCGGTCGAGGACCCCTTGCCCTCGATCTCCACCTGCACGTTCGGGTACTCCGCGCGGAACCCCTCGGCCCACAGGGCCATCAGGTTGTTCATGGTGTCGGAGCCGACGCTCTTGATGTTGCCGGTCACGCCTTGCACGGGCGTGTAGCGCGGCAGCTTCTTGTCGACCTTGACCTGTTGGGCGGCGACGGCCGCACCACCGACGAGCAGGCCGAGGGCGGCGAGCCCCAGGCCGTTCTTGAGGATGGACTTCACGTTTTCCGTCTCTCGATTGGGGTTTCCGGGCCGGCGGTCGCCGTCGAAACGCGGCTCTCCGCCTCGGCCCGAGCGCAGACATGGCACCCGCGAACCGTGAAGGAAGCGTGAAGAGGCGGAGAAGGAGCGGGCCGCCCGTTCAGCCACAACCCACCCTGCAAGAACGACTTACGAGCGGACGAAAGCGAATGTTAAGAGCCCCGGTCGGCGCCTCTCGCTCGGAGGGCCGGGGAAGGGGCGCGGGGCCGCGTCCCCCCTCAGGACGCGACCCCGCGCGGTGAATTCGGTGCGGCGCGCCGGCTCAGCTGGGCGCGGGCAGCTCCTCGAGGAAGCGGTACCCCACGCGGCGCACGGTCGAGATCCGGCCGGCCTGGTCGCCGAGCTTCTTGCGGATCGCGCGCACGTGCACGTCGATGTTGCGCTCGATCACGACCGCGTTCTCGCCGATCACGCGGCTCACGAGGTGCGCGCGCGAGAACACGCGGCCGGGGTGCGAGGCGAGGAAGTGCAGGAGGCGCAGCTCGGTGGCCGTGAACTCCAGCTCCTCGCCGTCGACGACCACCTGGTGGCGGCCGAGGTCGACGGTCAGGCCGGGGAACACGAGGCGCTCGCCCTTCAGCGACTCGGTGCGCGTCGGGCCGCGGCGCATGACGGCGCGCACGCGGGCGACGAGCTCCTTCGGCGAGAACGGCTTCGCGATGTAGTCGTCCGCGCCGACGCCGAGGCCGAGCACGACGTCGCTCTCCTCGGACTTCGCCGTGACCATGATCACGGGGATGTCGGTGGTGATCGGATCCTGCTTCAGCAGGCGGCAGGCCTCCACGCCGTCGATGCCCGGCAGCATGAGGTCCAGGAGGATCAGCGCGGGGGCCTCGCGACGCGCGGCGTCGACGCCCTCGGCGCCGTCACCACAAGCGATCACGCGGAAGCCTTCGCGCGCCAGGTTGTACTCGAGCACTTCCCGGATGTCGGGTTCGTCCTCGACGACGAGAATCTTGTCCATCGGTCAGGGAGGGGTGGATCGGTCTTCACAATCGGGGGTGAAGGCTCCTTCACGATGATAAAGCAGGTGTGAAGACAGCGGAAAGCGCCCGTACGACGGGCTTTAGGGAGGACGGCGGCCCCTCCCCCGCCGGGCGGCGGCGCGGGGGTCGGCGAGGTCCGCCGCGGGCCGGAGGAGGTCCGCGGAGGCCGGGGGACGGCCGGATCCGGCCCGCATCCCGCCTGGAGCGGCGCGCCGCGGCCCGCTAGCGTGCGGCAGGCATGGACCGCAATCGCATCGTGCTCGCCGACAACCTCGCGCACCTCGCGACCGTCCCCGACGGCGCGGCGCAGCTCGTGTACCTCGACCCGCCGTTCAACACGGGCAAGCGGCAGGAGCGCGTGCGGCTGCGGACGACGCGCGACGCGGACGGCGACCGCACGGGCTACGGCGGCGCGCGCTACGCCACCGAGGAGGTCGGACGCAGCGGGTTCGCCGACGCCTTCGACGACTACCTCGGCTTCCTGCGCCCGCGCCTCGCGGAGGGGCGCCGCATCCTCTCCGATGACGGCAGCTTGTTCCTGCACGTCGACTACCGCGAGGTGCACTACTGCAAGGTGCTGCTCGACGAGCTGTTCGGACGCGCGTGCTTCCAGAACGAGATCGTCTGGGCGTACGACTACGGCGCGCGCAGCAAGCGGCGCTGGTCGGCGAAGCACGACACGATCCTGTGGTTCACCAAGGACCCCAAGCACTACACCTTCGACTTCGAGGCGATGGACCGCATCCCCTACATGGCGCCCGGGCTGGTCGGTCCGGAGAAGGCGGCGCGCGGCAAGACGCCGACCGACGTGTGGTGGCACACGATCGTCGCGCCGAACGCGAAGGAGCGGACGGGCTACGCGACGCAGAAGCCGCTGGGCGTGCTCGAGCGCATCGTGAAGGTGCACTCGCGGCCCGGCGACCTGGTCGTCGACTACTTCGCCGGCAGCGGCACGACGGGCGAGGCCGCGGCGAAGCACGGGCGGCGGTTCCTGCTGGTCGACTCGAACCCCGAGGCGGTCCGCGTGATGGCCGACCGACTGTCCCGTTTCGAGCCCGAGGTCCTGGGCACGCCGTAGGGGAAAGTACCGAGCCGGGCTCGTTTTTTCACCGCGCCCCGGCCCCCGGCGCGG
>JAUHYB010000187.1 GCA_030426745.1 bacterium | reverse complement strand
TCTTCCTGAAGGGCAAGACCGAGCAGATCGGCGTCATCATGCTGGTGACCGCCATCGGCGCGCTGACGGCGTCGTGGTTCGCGACGGGCGCGTACGGCGCGAAGGGAGCGGCGATCGTGACCTTCTCTTCCTACGCCGTGCTGGCGGTCGCGATGTCGATCGCGTCGCGGCGCATGTACGCGATCCCGTACGAGCGCGGCCGCATCGTCAAGGTGGTCGCGAGCGCCGCCGCCGCGGGCGCGCTCGCGGTGGCGAACCCCTTCGACCACCTGGCGCTGTCGATCCTGTGGAACTCCGGCGCCTGCGCGGCCTTCGTCGCGGCGCTCCTCCTGCTGCGCTTCTTCACCGTCGACGAGCGTCGCTGGGCGCTCGAGCGCGCGGCCGCGCTGCGCGCGCGACGATCCGCGAGGAACCATGGCTGATCCGGCGAACACGAACGCGCCCCGCGTGGTGATCTCGGGCTGGTACGGCCACGAGAACGTCGGCGACGAGGCGATGCTGTCCGTGCTGCTCGAGGCGTTCGAGCGCCGCGACGCGGCGACGCGCTTCACCGTGCTCAGCGAGCGCCCGGACCGCGCGCGCGTCGTGCACGACCGCGGCGAACGGCTCGACGCGCTGGACCACCCGATCCCGTACGGCCCGCTGCGGATGCTGGACAGCGACCTGCGCCGCGCGACCGCGCGGATCCGCGAGGCCGTGCGCGGCGCGTCGCTCGTCGTGCTGGGCGGCGGGTCGCTGTTGCGCGACCGCGGCCGCGCGAACTACCTGCGGCTGGTCGACGAATTGTCGTGGGCGCAGCGCGCCGGCGTTCCGACCGCGGTGGTCGGCGTCAGCGTCGGTCCGCTCACGCGGCGCTGGGGCCGCGCGCTGGCGCGCCGCCTGCTGTCCGGCGCCGACCTGGTCAGCGTGCGCGACGCCGAGAGCCTGCGCGTGCTGCGCGACCTCGGCGTCGACCCGGCGAAGGCCTCGCACGACGGCGACCTGACGCTGGCGCTGGACGTCGGCCCCGTGCCGCCGCCCGCGGACGACGCGCCGGTGCTGGTCGCGCCCTGCCGCGCGATGCTGACGGGGCTGCGCGACGGCGCGAAGGGCAACCCGGACCTCGAGGCGGACCTGGCGCGCGCGCTGGACGGCATCGCCGACCGCTCGGGCGCGCCGATCGAGTTCGTGCCGTTCCGCTGCGCGCCGCCGGAGGAGGACGACGTCGCGCTCTGCGAGCGCATCCGCGGCCGCATGCAGGCGCAGGACCGCGCGACCGTCGCGCCGCACGACCTGGACGCGCGCGTCGTGAAGCGCCGCTTCGCCGAGGCGGGCTTCGTGGTGGCCGCGCGCCTGCACGCGCTGCACTTCGCGCTGGCGGGGCGGGCGCCGACGGTGGCGATCGCCTACGGGCAGAAGGTCGAGCGCCTGTTCTTCGACCTGGGCCTGAACGACTACGCGCTGGCGCCCCGCTCGGCCAGCCGGTCCAAGCTGCTGGAGCGCTACGAGCGCAGCCGCGACGAGGGCGCCCGCGACTTCGCCCGCGCCCGCGAGCGGCTGAAGGAGCACGCGGCGCGCGTGCGCGCGATGCTCGAGCGCCTGGCCGCGCTGGCGTAGAGAATTCGCACATCGCCGCGAATACAGTCGGCACGCGCTGCGCAAGCGCGCGCGGCTCGCCCTCCCGCTTTCGTTCTCCGCCCGCCCCGACCCCGAACCCGCGACCACCATGAAGTGCCACGAAGTCGACTACGTCCTCCACGGGGACGACATGCAGCTCGTCGAGATCACCCTGGACCTGGGCGAGACCGTCATCGCCGAGGCCGGCGGCATGAACTACATGGACGACGGCATCTCGTTCGAGGCGAAGATGGGGGACGGCTCGACGCCGAACCAGGGCGTCCTCGACAAGCTCTTCCAGGTCGGCAAGCGCGTCTTCACCGGCGAGTCGATCTTCCTGACGCACTTCACGAACCACGGCGGCGGCCGGCGCACGGTCGCCTTCGCGGCGCCCTACCCGGGCAAGATCATCCCGCTCGACATGGCGGAGCTCGGCGGAGAGCTCCTGTGCCAGAAGAACGCGTTCCTGTGCGCGGCCTACGGCACGTCGGTCGGCATCGCGTTCCACCGCCGCTTCGGCGCGGGCCTGTTCGGCGGCGAGGGCTTCATCCTCCAGCGCCTGCAAGGCGACGGCCTGGTCTTCGCGCACGCCGGCGGCACGATCATCGAGCGCGAGCTGAAGGGCGAGACGCTGAAGGTCGACACCGGCTGCCTGGTCGCCTTCACCCCGGGCGTCGACTACGACATCCAGCGCGCCGGCAGCCTGAAGTCGATGTTCTTCGGCGGCGAGGGCCTGTTCCTCGCGACGCTGCGCGGCCACGGCAAGGTCTGGCTGCAGTCGCTGCCCTTCTCGCGCCTGGCCGACCGCATCATCGCGAACGCGCCGTCGTCGGGCGGCCGGTCGACCGGCGAGGGCTCGCTGCTCGGCGGCCTCGGCCGGATGTTCGACGGCAACTGAGCGCCTCCACGCGCACACCCCGCGCGCACGCACCGCGGGCCCGGCAGCGCTCGTCGCCGCCGGGCCCGCGGGCCGTTCCGGCTAGGGCTCGATCGTGAAGTCGAGCGCGTTCGTCAAACCGGTCGGCGTCGCGCCGCCGGGGTCGCGCGACCAGAACTGCGCGACGACGCGCGTGCCGGGCGTCAGCGCCGCGTCGCTCCCGCTCTGGATCCACGCGTTCATGTCGAAGCGGTACGTCCCCGAGCAGTCCGCCGGCCCGGCGTTGCCGCCCGAGTGGATCGGGAAGGTGCGGCGGACCGGCGTCATCGCGCACAGGGTGCCGCCGTTGAAGGGTTGCTCGAAGGGGGCGTGCCCGTAGAACAGCATCCCGTACTGCCGGCTGCGGACGTTCGTGGCCGTGATCTCGAAGGGCGACGCGGCGCTCGCCGACGGCGTGCCGGTCGACGAGATCGACGGCAGGCAGCCGAGGCTGTTCACCTTCGCCTCGCAGAAGGTCGCCGGCGTCACGCGCCGGATCGTGAACGTGCCCAGCGGCGTCGTGCCGAAGAAGGGGCCGCCGGTCACCAGCGCGATCGGGTCCGCCGGGTCCGTGTCCGCGTTCGGCGACGTGAACGCGGCGCCGCTGTCGGTGCCCGAGTCCCACGCGTACAGGTCGACCGTGACGACGTCGATCCAGCGGCCGTCCTCGACCAGGGGCAGCGCGTCGACGCCGACGAACCAGTCGGGGCTGGGCGCGATCATCGTCACCAGCGACAGCTTCGGGTGCGAGAGCTGCGCCGTGAACGACATCGTCGCCGTGGACGGCGTCAGGTTGCCGGGGCCGAGCAGCTTCGTGGAGGCGGTGCCGGCCAGGATCGCGGCGTCGACCTCCGCGCCGAGCGTCGACGTGGCGCCGGTCTCGGCCATCACCTCGATCCCGTCGCTCGCGAGCGCGCCGGGCTCCCAGAAGTCGACGCCGTCGTCGTGCAGCGCGCCCACCAGCGACGAGTAGTGGGCGAAGGGCGGCAGCGGCTCGCTGTGCGAGGTGTCGCTCCAGGTGGACTCGAAGACCAACTCGAAGGTCGCGGTCGGGCTGGTCTGCGCGGCGAGGGGGGCGGCGGTGGCGGCGAGGGCGAGGAGGACGCGGGCGGCGTGGGTCGACGTCATGGCTGGGGTCGGGGGGCGTGTCGGAAAGAGTCGGGGGCGTGTCGGCGAGAGCCGGGGGCGTGTCGGCAAGAGTCGGGGAGGTGTCGGCAAGAGTCGGGAGACGTGTCGGCCGGGGTCGGCGGCGCGGGACCCGGTCGGGCGAGCCGGGCCTCGTCGGGCGAGCAGGTCCTCGTCGGACGAGCAGGGCCTCGTCGGACGAGGCCGCGCGACAGGCGCGGCGCCGGGGGTCCGACGCTACCGGACCGGCGCGACCCCGTGACGTACGGGTCGCGTGAATCGCGGCGGGCGCCGCCCGCGGCCCCGCGCTCAGCCCTCGAAGCGCTCCACGGCGCGCCGCGGCCCGTCGCCGGACTCCAGCCGGTCGACCACGTCGCGCGCCGGGCCCGCCGGGTCGGCCAGCTCGCCGTCCGCGTGCAGCGCCTCGAAGCGCGCGCGCCGCGGGAAGTCCGCCGTGTCCGTCGCGCGGATCGTCTCCTGCATGCGCGTCGCGACGACGCCGGGCGCGTAGGTGAAGACGCGCACGTCCTTGCCCGCGAGCTCGTCGTACTCGTCCAGCTCGACGGCGAGCACCTCGTCGGCCATCGCCAGCGCGGCCTTCGACGCGCAGTACGCGCCCCAGCCGGGATAGCCGTTCGACGCGGCGCCGCTGGACAGCGACACGACGCGGCAGGGCGCGGCGCCGGCCTCGCGCGCGAAGCGCCCCGCCAGCCACGCCGGCACGGCCGCGTTCACGCGCAGCGCGCGGTCGAGGTCGGCGAGCGGCGCGCGCGACAGCGGCGCGACCGGCTCCAGCACGCCCGCGTTGTTCACCAGGCCGACGCGCGGCCGGTCCGCGAAGCGCGCGGCGTCCGCGAGCGCTCCGTCGGCGAACGCCTGCACCGCCGCCAGGTCCGCCAGGTCGAGCGCGACGTGCGTGAAGCCGTCGCGCGGCGCGGTGGCGGCGCTGGTGGAGCGCGAGACGCCCATCACGTCCCAGCCGCGCTCGAGCAACAGATCGACGACGGCGGCGCCGATGCCGCGGCTGCATCCGGTGACGAGGGCGAAGGGCTTCATGGCGGTCGGTCCTCGCCGCGCGAGGTCGCCCCAGCCTAGGGACCCCATGCCCTCGTCACCAGCGCGCTCGTCTTCGAAGCGCGCGATCAGGGGTGCAGCACGACGTCGCCCGCGTTGTCGGGTCCGACGGCCTCTTCGAGTTGCACGCCGTTGGCCGAGAGCGCGAACGCCAGCACGGCCCAGTAGTCCTCGGTCGCGAGCTTCGCGCGGTCCGACGCGCGCGGCGGCATGTTGCGCGTGGCGAAGACCGCGACGTCGAGCGCGGTGCGGAACTCGCCCTCGCGGTCCTGCCAGTCCCGCGGCGACTTCGGCAGCGCGCCCGCGCCGACCAGCGCCGGCGCGCGGTCGGTCCCGCCGCCGGACGCGCCGTGGCACTCGGCGCAGTGGGCGGCGTAGACGCGCGCGCCGGCCGCGACCTGGGCCTGGAAGGCGTCGGGAGAAGAGCCGCCGCCCGGGCCGGAGCGGCACGCGAGCAAGCCGGTCGCGACGAGGGCGGCGGCGGCGAACAGGGACAGCGAGAGGCGAGGAGCGGTCATGGTCGGGGTTCCGGGGCGAGGGTGTCGGGGCGGCCCGGCGGCCGCGTTCTCCCGCTTCGAGGCCCGCCCCGCGCCCGCGGTTACAGGCGCCCGCCGATTTCCGCGGTTCGGCGTAACCTGGGACCCGGAGGGCGCCTCCGACCTCGGGAGGCATCGACCCATGATCGACACACGAGAGAGCGCGCAGCGGTCCTGGTGGCGGAACGCGGTGAGCGACGGCGAGGTCGTCGCGGCCGTGGTGCGCGGGAACCACGAGTTGTTCGAGGTGCTCGTGCGGCGCTACAACCAGCGGCTGTTCCGCGTCGTGCGGTGCCTCGTACGCGACGACCACGAGGCGGAGGAAGCGCTCCAGTTGGCCTACATCAACGCGTGGCGCGCGCTGTCGTCCTTCGAGGGCAGGGCGCGCTTCTCGACCTGGATGACGCGCATCGCGATCCGTGAAGCGCGCCGCTTGACGCGGCGTCGCGCGATGATCGAGGGCGTGAACGAGGACCTCGCGCGGCGGACCGGCCCCGAGGACCAGCAGTACGA
This sequence comes from bacterium, assembly GCA_030426745.1. Taxonomy (GTDB): domain Bacteria; phylum Planctomycetota; class UBA1135; order UBA1135; genus JACKHV01. Next base: position 801 of record JAUHYB010000187.1, on the reverse strand, counting down.
GGCCGCGGACCGACGCGCCGACGCGGAAGACGCGCGCGCGTGGCTGGAGCGCGCCATCGAGGACCTGCCCGAGCCGCAGCGCGTCGTCTTCGTGATGCGCGTGCTCGAGGAGGAGAGCGTGACCGACGTCGCGAACACGCTCGGCATCTCGGAATCGAACGTGAAGATCCGCCTGCACCGCGCGCGCAAGCGCCTGTCGGAGGACCTCGTCGCGCGCGCGAAGGGCGCGGAGGTGTGGGAGTTCGCCGGGGCGCGGTGCGACCGCATCACCGGCGCGGTCATGGACGCGGTGCGGGCGCGCGCGCCGGAGTCCGCCGAGCGCGAGTGACGCGGGCGGCTCAGCCGGCGGCGCTCGCGAGCTCCCAGCCCGCCAGCAGCAACCCGATCGCGGCCGTCCAGCTGCCCGCGACGCGCAGCGCGAACGATCCGCCGGCGCGCTCGACGCGCGCGCCCGTCGCGCACGAGAGGGAGGCGACGACGAGCACGCCGGTCAGGATGCCGGCGACGGCCAGCCAGTCGCCGTCCGCCGCGCGGGCCGCGGCGCCGTTCTCGATGCCGTGCAGCGCCGCGGCCGCGCAGGCGAGCGGGCCCAGCACGCGCGCGCGCGGCGGGCGGCCGAGCGCCGCGGCGCCGCCCAGCAGCAGCAACAGGCCCGCGGTGACGAGCCGCGGCGCCGGCGGCTCGATCGGCAGCGCGAAGCCGGCCGCCGCGCCGATCGTCCAGCCGACCAGGAGCGCGACCAGCCCGCGCCGCGCCGCGTCCACGCCGCGCAGCGCGCCGAGCGCGGCCACCGCGACGATC
>JAUHYB010000186.1 GCA_030426745.1 bacterium | reverse complement strand
CTGGTGCGGGAGGACCTGGAGCGCTCGCTCTCCGTCGCCTGAGCCGACCGCGCCGCGCGCCCGCGCGATTCGCGGGATCGGTGGAACCGGGCGGCCGCCGCCGGCATTGACCCCGCGACGCTTCCATGCGGGCGTCACGAGCGCCTCGTCCACGGCGTGCCCGGCGACCAGTCGAGGGGTCGGGCACTCAGGAGTCACGGAGCGGGGCCTCACCTCGCGGAGCTCGCGTCGCGCGCTCCGCGAGGGAAACCTGGTCATCGACCGGCGCCGAGGCTTCGGCCTCGCGGGCCGGTCGCCGAGCGATCCGCGCGGTTCTTCGCGGACTCGCGCGGTCGATGTTCAGGTGCACTCTGGTCTGCCGCGCTCTCGGTCGCTCCGCGGTCGAGAGCGCGGCCTTCTTCGGTGGCGCTGCGAGGGACGAGAGCGGGCCCGCCGCCCGCCTCCGCCGGTCCGTCACCGCGCTGTGGGCGAGGCGCCCCGCCGGTCGAGAATCCCCCGACGCCGCGAGCCCTCCGGCTGCGCGACCCGTTGTACGGTGGACCGACGACCCGCTCGGCCCGGGCGGGGGCATCCGGAACCGGAGGAGACCCATGAAGCTCGCATCGCTCGCGCTCGTGCTCTGCGGCACGGCGGTCGGAACCCAACTCGGCACGTCCGACGTCCACGAAGAGGTGCACACCAAACGGCTCGTGCTGCACTCGGAGGACGGCACGCGCACGGCGAGGATCTCGTCGGACCGGGCGGGGATCGTCATCGACGTCGGGGACGAGGAGTCGTTGACGACGGCGCGGCTGAAGATCGAGTCGGAGGACCAGGCCTGGTTCCTGAGCCTGGAGCACGAGCAGGGATCGTTCTTCCGCGTCATGCTCGACCCCGGCGGCGCCCGGCACCGCTTGTCCGCCGGAGAGGGGAAGGCCTCCGCGAACGTCCAGGCCTTCGAGCTCTCCGGGGGCGGAGGCGGCCTCGCCGGCAGCGCGTACCACCCTGGAGGCAGCGACGTGCCGGGCGGCGGCTGCGAGATCGGAGTGAGGGACTTCGAAGGCGAGCTTCCTCACGGCTTCCTTCACCTCCGCCGCCTGAAGCCCTGGCCCGACGAGACACCGGGCGCGCCGGAGGTCTACTGGGACAACGTCCTGCAGATCACCGGCGAGGACCGATCCACGGTCGCGCCGTGGGTACGGGACGAGGACTGACCGATGCGCAGCGGCGCTCGCCTCGCGCTCACCCGATCGCAACTGCTGCCAACAAGCTCGGCTGAGGGTTCGTTGCCCGCGCGCCCGGAGCGGCGCGCGTCTCGCGTCCGCCCGCGATCCCGCAGAGGAGGAACACGATGACCGCGAAGACCCGCTACGGCCCGCTCTTCTCCCTCTCGCTGCTCGCGTTCTTCGGCCTCGGCTTCGGCGTGCGCTCGTTGCAGGACGCGGAGATCCCCGACGAGCGGATGATCCGGCGCAGCGAGCGCGTTCGCATCGAGACCGCGCCGTTCGAATCCGAGTTCGCGGCGCCGGAGCACGGCGACCTCCTGGTCGTGCGCACGGAAGCGGCCGCGGGTTCGCGGAGGCCGGGTGAGTTCGTCCAGCGACTGACCGGCGTCGAGGCCGATTTCCTCGACGGGCGCACGGTCTCGTACGGACTCGGCTACGAGTTTCGCCACCTCGAGTGGCGTCTCGCGCGCGGCGCGACCAGGCAGGCGTTCGAGGTTCTCGCCCGCTACAACGGTTGCGCCGGCGAGCGCGCGGTGGAGATCGTCGCCGCCGATTCGCGAGTGCGGCTGGACGGCGACGCGCTGGTCTACGACCTCACGGTGATCATCCACGAGCGCGAGCCGTGGAGCGAGCGTTGGGTCGGCCGCGTCGGGCGGATGGACGACGCGCTCACGGACTTCGTCGCCGCCGAGCCGATGGACGCGGAGTCGGAGCCGGTCGATACGGAAGGCGACTCGGATCGCTGAGTTCGCGCGGACCGGCGGCTCTTCCCTCGATGTCGAGGTGTCCGCGCACGCGGTGGTGACGAGCGCGGGAGCGCGCGCGTTGCTGTTGAGCGGCGAGCCGGTCGTCGGCTACGGGCCGTTCGTGATGAACACGCCCGAGGAGATCCGCGCGGCGATGGACGACTACCGGAACGGCCGCATGGTGGAGGCGTAGCGCCGCGCGTCGGGCGTCACGCGTCGTCGTCCTCGGCGTCGTCGTCGCTCCCGCCGTTGCTCTCCGCGTCCCCGTCTTCCGCGTCGTCGCTCTCGTCCTCGACGCCCTCCTCCAGCTCGTCCTCGCTGACGTCGATCCGCGCCTCCTCCAGCACGCTCTGCGCCACCGACAACGTCGCGCCCGCGCGCAGCGCCAGCGCGATCGCGTCGGACGGGCGGGCGTCGACGACGACCTGTTCCTCGCCGCCGTCCTTCGACAGCACCAGGCGCGCGAAGAAGGTGTGGTTGCGCAGGTCGACGATGTCGACGCGTTCGAGCCGGCCGCCCAGGGCCTCGACGGCGGCGACGAGCAGCTCGTGCGTCATCGGGCGCTCGGTCTCGACCTGCTTGACGACGCGGCGCATCTCCGCGGCCTCGGGCACGCCGATCACGATGGGGAAGGTGCGCGGACCGTCCTTCTCCTTCAGCTTGATGAGCTGTTGCGGAGAGTTCTGGCGCGTGACGATGCTGGACAGCAGGACCTCGACCAGCGGGTCGTCGGGGGGCGTTTCGGTCATCGGGGGTCGTTCGGGGCAGGGGAGGCGGAGCGGCCGCGGCGCGCGGCGCGCTCGCGCAGGACGACGGACTCGAGCGGCCCGTCCTCCTCGGCGATCATCCACGCGCTCGCGTCCTCGTCGCGGAAGCCGCAGGCGCGACAGGCGACGCCGCGGGTGGTGTCCTCGTGGGCCGGGCGCAGGCCGTCCACCACCCCGCAAGCCGGGCACGTGCGGTCGACCGGGGCGGCGGGCAGCACCGCCGACGCCAGGATCCAGCCGAAGCCGAGCACGACGCCCAGCGCGACGAGGCCCGCGAAGAGGTGGACGGGGCCGAGCTTGACGAGGACGACGCCGCCGATCACCGCCGTCAGCAGCACGAGCGGCAGCAGCGCGCCGAGCCAGCGCGGGAACGCGCGTTCGGGCGTCGCGGCGGGCGCCGACGGAGACCCCGGCGGGTCCTTCAGGCGGAAGGTGCGGACGTTCGGCTCCACGCGGGGGAGTGTAGCGCCTGCCGCGGCCCTCTCCTTCGTCGAGTCCGGCACCCGCGCCGACTCCCGGCGCTTGAGGTAGGATGACGGATCGGCTCGCGCCCCCTCGGCGCGCCGCTCCCCCCCTCCCCAGGCCCTCGCCGAGGTCCGCGATGACCACGATCACCCCCGAGCCCCGCGAGACGCGCGACGACCCGCGCCTCGCCGACAACCCCGTCCTGGTCCGCGTGTGGCGCGGCGGATTCGTCGAGTCGCAGCACCGCGGCGCGTGGGCGCTGACGGACTCCGCGGGCACGGTGCTGGACGGCGCCGGGGAGTGGACCCAGCCGACTTTCCTGCGCAGCTCGACCAAGTCGCTGCAGGCCTTGCCGCTGCTCGAGAGCGGCGCCGCGGACGCGCTGGACTTCAGCGACGCGGAGGTCGCGCTGGCGCTCGCCTCGCACGACGCCGAGGAGGTGCACGTGCGCGTGGTCGCCGCGCTGCTGGCGCGCCTCGGCCTGGGCGTCGAACACCTGCGGTGCGGCTCGCAGCCGCCCGGCAACTCCGACGCGCGCTTCGCGCTGCGCCTGTCCGGCGAGCGCCCGTCCGCGCTGCACAACAACTGCTCGGGCAAGCACGCGGCCTTCCTGGCGCTGGCCCAGCACCTGGGCGATCCGCTCGAGGGCTACCTGGACCCGGCGAGCCGCGCGCAGACCGCCGTGCACCGCGCCGTCGTCGAGATGACGGGCGTGGACGAGTCGCTCGTCTCGACGGCGATCGACGGCTGCAGCGCGCCGACCTTCCGCCTCCCGCTGGCGGGACTGGCGACCGGCTTCGCGCGCCTCGCGACGCCGGACGGCCTCGCGCCCGAGCGCCGCGCCGCCTGCGAACGTATGCTGACCGCCGTGAAGCGCCACCCCGACCTGATCGCCGGAAGCTCGAAGCGCATCTGCACGGACATCGCGCGGGCCTCGGGCGGCGCGCTGTTCCCGAAGGTCGGCGCGGAGGCCGTGTACGCCGTCGGGCAGGTCGGCAAGGACCGCGCGCTGGCGGTCAAGATCGACGACGGCGGGCTGCGCGCGCTGCACGCGACCGTCGTGGCCCTGCTCGAGCGCTTCGACTTCGCCGGCGCGGGCGCGCTGCGCGCGCTGGACACCTGGCGCGGCACGCCGGTGCGCAACTGGGCCGGGACCGAGGTCGGTCGACTCGAGGTGGTCGTGTGAACGACGCGCCGCGCCCCGCGCCGCCGCTGCCCGAGTACGCGCACAAGGGCCTGGCCGGCCGCGTGCTCGCGGTGTGCGGCAGCGAGACGATGAGCGGCGCGGCGATCCTCGTGCTGACCGCGGCGCAGCGCTCGGGCGCGGGCCTCGTGACGCTCGCGTGCTTCCACCGCGAGCTGCTGCACGTCCTGCCGGCCGCGATCCCCGAAGCCGTCTACCTGGACATCTCGCGCTCGAAGGACCTGATGGCGCGGCGGCTGCCCGCGCAGCTCGTCGGGCGCGAGGACCACGTGCGCGTCGTCGGGCCGGGCCTCGGCATCAGCGGACGCACCAACGAACTCGTGCGGCGGCTGGTCATGGACGAGAGTTGTCACGCGCCGCTCCTGCTCGACGCCGACGCGCTGAACGTGGTCGGCGACACGCCGGAGGTGCTGGGCGAGTACTCGCCGCCGCTGGTGCTCACGCCGCACCCCGGCGAAGCCGCGCGCTTGCTGGGGCGCGCGACGATCTCGCCCGACCCCGAGGAGCGCCGCGACGCCGCCGTCGAGATCGCGCGCCGCGCGGGCGCGATCTGCGTGCTGAAGGGCGCGGGCACCATCACCACCGACGGCGAGCGCGTCGTCGTGAACGAGACCGGCAACCCGGGCATGGCGACCGCGGGCGCGGGCGACGTGTTGTGCGGCGTGATCGGCGCGTACCTCGCGTCGTCGGTGCTGCAGCCCTCGGAGGACTGGACGCCCTTCGACGCGGTGCGCTCCGCCGTGTACGTGCACGGCCTGGCGGGCGACCTGGCCGTCGAGGCGCTCGGCGAGCGCGGCACGATCGCGTCGGACATCGTGCGCCGCCTGCCCGAGGCGCAGAAGCGGCTCGCCGCAGAGTCCGCGCCCGCGTCGTGATCGCCGCGCTGGTCGCGACGCTCGGCGCGCTCACGAGCGCGGCGCCGCGCATCGAGCCCGTCGTCTCCATCGGCGCCGTCTCCTTCGGGGCCGTCCCCATCGGCGCTGTCCCGGTCGGCGTCGCCCCCGCGGACGGTCCCGTCGACGGCGAGTTCCTGGTGCGCGACCGCGCCGCCGCGCTCGACGCGTCCTGGGACGCGATCGCGGCGGACCTCGCGTCGGACGACTGGCGCGTGCGGGCGCGCGGCGTGCAGGTGCTGGCGCGGACGCGCGACGGTGATCCGGAGCGCGCGCGCGACGTCGTGCTGCGCGCGCTGGAGGACGCACACCCGAACGTCCGCGCGGCGGCCGTCGCGGCGGCGGCGATGCGGCGCGTTGATCCGGGCGCGGCGCGGTGGGACGCGCTGGCCGTCGATCCGTTGCCCGCGACGCGCTCCGCGGTCGTGCGGTGCCTGGCGCTGGTGCGACCGCCCGACGTGGGGGAGCGGCTGGAGCGGCTCGCGCACGACGCCGACCCGCGCGTGGCGGACCGCGCCTTCCGCGCGCTGCTGGCGCTCGGCGACGCCGCGGCGCCGAACGCGGCGCGCGAGTGGCTGCGCCGCGACTTGCCCGCCGACCCCCAGAGGCTCCTGGACGCGACCGACGCCCTCGCGCGCGGGCCGCGCGCCGACGCGCTGTTCGCGGCGCTCGAGCCCGGCAAGGGGCCGCTGGAGTCCGCGCTGCTCGCCGCGGCCGCCGCGCGCGCGGGATCGCCCGCCGACCCGCGCGCCGTGCTGGACGGGTGGTTCGCGCCGACCGGGACGGACTCGGTCGTCGTGTCGATCGAGCGCGACGCGCAACTGCTGGCCGGCGCGGAGGCGCTGGGCGGGGACCTGGCGCGGCACCTGGAGCAGGACGTGCTGGCGCTCGACGCGTTCGCGGCGGGCGACGAGGACGCGTGGCGCTCGCGCCGCCCCGAGCTCGCGCGCCGCATCGACGCCGGCGACCTGAGCGTCGAGTACTGCCTCGACGCGTGGTGCGAGGCGTTCGTCGCCAGCGCGCGCGGCGACGGCGAGGTCCTGAACGCGGCGTTCCGGAGCTTGAACGATTCGTCGTTCACGTCGCTGGTCGAGGCGGCCTACGGGCGCTTGGACCGGGTCGCGAGCCCCTGGCAACCGACCGCGGCGCTGCGCGGCTTCCGCGAGTCGGCGCACTTCGCGTGGACCGAGCTGGTCGGCGAGATCTACGTCCGCACGCGGGACGAGGCGGCCGGCGACTGGCTGTCCGTCTACCTGACGACGCGCTTCGAGTCGTGTCGACGCGAGGCGTTCCTGGCGCTGACGTCCGTGCCGGACCTGCGGCCGTACCAGTACGGGCTGTCCCTGCCGTTCCGCCGCATGGAC
>JAUHYB010000185.1 GCA_030426745.1 bacterium | reverse complement strand
CGGGTCCACTTCCTGGGCAACGTCCCGCACGCGAAGATCCCGCTCTACATCCGCGCGGCGGACGTCTTCGTGCTGAACAGCCTGTACGAGGGCCTCTCCCACACCCTGCTCGAGGTCCAGGCCCTGGGGACGCCGATCGTGGCCAGCCGGGTCTGCGGCAACCCCGAGGTGGTCGTGGACGGCGAGAGCGGCCTGCTGGTCGACCCGCGGGACTCGGACGAGCTGGCGGCCGCCGTGCGCAAGTTGTTGGAGGACAGTGACTTGCGCCACCGATGCGTCCAGGCGGGGCTGGCCCAGCGGCCGCGCTTCCTGCGCGAGGCGACCTTCGCCGAGGTCGAGGCCGAGCTCTCCCGGGCCGCGGCGGGGCGCCGACGCGGCGCGAGCGGCCGACCCTGACGTGCACGGGAACTTTCGCTCCGCCTGAACCCCGGCCTCTCCCGAGGCCGATACACTTGGATTCCCGGCTCCAGCGGCGCTTCCCCCGGTCGTTCGGGGGGGCCGCGTGGGGCGCCGGAAAGCGAGTCTCCACCATGAAAGCCCTCTTCCTCAGCGAGTACCTCCCCCAGGAGATGCTCGGCCCGATGTGGCTCTCCCGCGCCGTCAAGGACGCCGGCCACGACATGCAGGCGCTGTTCTTGCCCGACAAGCAGTGGGTCAAGAAGCTCAAGGACATCGACCCGGACGTGGTGCTGTTCTCGGTCACCACGGGCATGCACGGGTACTCCGCCGACGTCGCGCGCAAGGTCAAGGCGATCCTGCCGGACGCGATGACGATCATGGGCGGTCCGCACCCGACCTTCGTGCCGGAGTACGTCGAGGTCGACGGCATCGACGCGATCTGCCGCGGTGAGGGGGAGGAAGCGCTCGTCGACTTGATGAACAAGCTCGAGGCGGGCGAGGACTACTACGAGACGGACAACTTCTGGTTCAAGAAGCCCGACGGCGAGATCATCAAGAACTGCCAGCGTCCGCTCGAGAACGACATCAACAAGCTGGGCTTCCCCGACCGGTCGCTGATCTACGACGCCGGTTCGATCTACCGCCAGTCGGAGCGCAAGGTCTTCGTCAGCCAGCGCGGCTGTCCGATGAACTGCTCCTTCTGCTTCCACCACGCGTGGAAGAAGAAGGTCTACGGCGCCAAGAACCGCGAGTACACGCGCAAGCGCACCGTCAGCCACGTGATCGACGAGATCAACGAGGTGCGCGCGAAGTACCCGCTGAAGTTCGTCCACTTCCTCGACGACATCTTCAACCTCTCGAACAAGTGGCTCGAGGAGTTCTGCGAGCGCTACCCGAAGGAAGTCGGTCTGCCGTTCGACGTCATCCTGATGGCGAACATGACGACCGAGGAGCACATCAAGAAGCTCAAGGAAGCGGGCTGCGTCTACGCGCGCATCGCGCTCGAGGCCGCGTCCGACTACGTGCGCAACGCCGTCTTCCGCAAGAACACCACGCGCCAGCAGCTGATCGACTCGGCCGGCTGGATCCGCAAGTACGGCATCCGCCTCGGCACGCTGAACATGCTCGGCGGCCCCGGCGGTACGGTCGAGGACGACTGGGAGACGGTCAAGCTGAACATCGAGTGCAAGGCGGACCACCCGCTCGTCTCGATCATGCAGCCGTACCCCGAGTTCGACATCAACGACATGACCAAGGACATGGGGTACGCCGTGTCCGGCTACGACGACTTCCCCGAGAAGTTCAACCGCACGTCGTCGATCCTGATCGAGGACAAGCACGTCATCGAGAACTTGCACAAGTGGTTCCCGATCGTCGTGCGCTACCCGTGGCTCGAGGGCATCGCCCGCAAGGCGGTCAAGTACAAGCGCCTCGCCCCGCTCTACCTCGTGATGTACATGCTGTACTCCGAGTACATGGTCGCCGAGCAGACCGAGCTCTACTCGCGCGCCCAGGGCAACTACTCGATCGGCAAGCGCGCGCAGATCGACTTCGTCCGCCGTCTCGGCACCAAGGGCGTGATGCGCGTCTACGACCGCGTCGTCGGCCGCTACCTCGAGCGCATCCTGCCGAACCGCGGCAAGTCCGAGCGCGCGCTCAAGCTGCAGATGGGCGACGAACGCGTCGTCGCGCACATGGACTGATCGAGGTCCCGAAGCGGCGCCGCGCGCCGCGCACCGGTTCCCACCCGAGGGGCCGTCCGCACGCCGGGGGGGCGAGTGGGCGGTCCCTCTCCTCGTGGGGGGGCGCGGTCAGGACGGCGCGTCGTCGTGCGCCGGAAGAGCCAGCCGCACGTAGTCGCCGTCTTCCACGACGCGCGCGTTCGCGAGCTCCACCGGCCGCGCGAACCCCGGCGCGTCGACGACGCAGGTGTGGTACTCGCCGTTCTCGCCGCAGGCGTCGAAGCCGCCCGAGCCGTGCAGGGCGAGCAGCTCGTCGACCAGCGCGGCGTCGAGCTCTCGGCCGACGAAGGGCGCGGCGACGCCGCCGGCGGGGGCGAGCGAGATCACCGCGCGGACGCGCCGCTCGAGCAGCTCGCGCAGCACGGCCTCGCGGTCCGCGTCCCACAGCGGGCGCTCCACGCGCGCGCGGCCGGCGGCGCGCTCGACGATCCAGTTCGGATGGCCCGCGACGCGGTCGAGGTCGCCGGTGACGAGCACCTCGATCCCCTCGGCCGCCAGCTCCTCGATCCGCCGCTCGTAGCTCTCGGCGACGGGCTCGCCGGCCGGCAGCTCGCGGTGGGGGACGCCCGCGGCCGCCGCCTGGGCGCGCATCACCTCCAGCGGGTGGGCGCGGAACGGCCGCGCGGGCACCGGAACGAAGGTCGCGAAGCACGCGACGTCGAGGCGCTCGCGCACGCGCAGCCAGGCGAGGCAGGAGTCCTTGCCGCCGGTCCACAGGACGGCGGCGCGGGGGCGGCGGGCGGGGGACATCGCGGAGGGGCGGGCGTGCATCCGGCCGCGGCGGCGGCGCGAAGCACCCGGTGGAGCGGCGGAGGTCGCCGCTCTTCCGAAAGAGGGGGAACGCCGCGCTGCCGCGCCTCGTATCCCCTCACGCCGACGGCAGCCGAAGGGCCGCCTCGCCGACGCATGGTCGGAGGGGGTGGTACGCCCGACAGGATTCGAACCTGTGACCTTTCGCTCCGGAGGCGAACGCTCTATCCAGCTGAGCTACGGGCGCGCACGGCGGCCGAGCATCATAGGGACGCCCCGCCGTCGAGGGAACCGCGCAGGCCGAATCCGGCCCCGGAGCCTCCTCCGCCGCCCCCCCCGAAACAGGGTGGATTCCGGAGGAATCGGTTACCTTGACGGGTTCCACGGGTTGGCCCTACGATGTCCGCGGCCCGGTCCCTCCCCCGCCCGTGGATCGCGCCTTGCTCTCGCCCATGACTCTCCTGCCCCCTCAGAGCGGCCGGCCCACCCCGGCCGACGCCACCGTCACGTCCGGAGCCCCCTCGCGGGACCGCGCGATCGGTGGCCGCGTCACACCGCGTCGTCTCGCGGTGCTCGGCGCCGTCGCCGGCCTGGCGGCCCTCCTGGCGGACGTCCAACCCGGCGGATCCCGCGTGATGGCGGACGATCCGGTCGAGGACGCGCCCTTCGCGCACGACCTCGACATGGACGGTCTGCACGACGACTACGAGTGGGTCCTGCGCTCCGACCCGGACGTCGCGGACACGGACGGCGACGGCTACAGCGACCTCGAGGAGTTCGCCCGCGGCTCCTCGGTCTTCTGGAACTACTCCACGCCGCTGCCCGGCGACATCGCCACGCACATGACGGCCCGCCAGGGCGACGGCGTGGTGCACGTGCTGATGGCGACCTACGTGGCGGACGGCTACGTCGACGGGTACGCGTCCTCGGTCGGCATGCAGATCGGCGAGCAGACGGTCCTCGTCCCGCCGTCCTACGTGGCCCAGCACGGCAGCCTCGAGACCATCCCGCTCGCGAGCGGCGGCGCCGTCCAGCTCTTCGAGCTGCCGATCCGCGACACGATCTTCCACGGCCTCGGCTTCCTGTGCCTCTTCGGCACCGTGGCCGACGCGAACACCGGCACGGTGATCGTGGCCGACGCGATCGACATCAAGAGCGACACGGCCAGCCTGTTCCTGCGCACGCAGATCAAGGACCGGCCGAACTCGCGCTCCGACCTGCGGACGGTGAACCAGAGCGGCGGCTCGGTCTACGTCCCGCTGCCGCCCCCCGGCCAGCTGCCCTCGACCTGGGCCGCGGGCCAGATCTGCCGCCAGGTGTCGACGGTGATCGGCGTGGTCGACGGGGTCGTCACCCGCGAGATCACCCAGGCGGAGTGCGTCGAGGCGCTCGAGTCCTACTGCAAGTCGGACTGCGCCATGTCGGTGGGCACGGTCGAGCAGTCGGTCGACCCGCTGAGCCTGATCGGCGGTTGAGCGCGCGGCGGCCGGGCGGCCGCCCCCTCCCGCGTCCCGGGATCGGCACTGGCAGGGCCCTGAGGGCGTGCTTCGTGCGTTCGCGCACACCCCGTGGCCACTCCGCCCCGCGACCGTGCGAGGGCGCGCGCCGCGCAGGGCGCCGGGATGGCGGCGGATCGGCCCGGGCGGCGTAAGATTCCCTCAGGAGACTTCCTTCGAGAGGGAACCGGCGAGCGCTTCCGCCCGTCCCATGGAGGTCTGTCGTACACCCATGCATCCCGACCCCGACAAAGCGCTGATCGAAGCCTGCCACGCCGCTCCTCCGGACGGCCTGGAGGGCCCGTTCCGACAGGTCTACGACCAGTACAAGGACCGGGTCTACAACGTCTGCTACCGGATCACGGGCAACCCGACGGACGCGCTGGACGCCGCTCAGGAGACCTTCGGCATCCTCTTCCGCAAGATCGCGGGCTTCCGCTTCGAGGCCAAGTTCTCGAGCTGGGTGTACCGGATCGCGGTGAACGCCTCGATCGACCTGAAGCGCCGCGCCAGCCGCCGCTGGCTCGCCTCGCTCGATCACCTGCGCGACGCCGACGAGGACGGTCAGGAAGGCCGCCTCGACCTGCGCGACGAATCCGTCGAGGGCCCGCAGGCCGCCGCCTCGCGCCACGAGCTCGAGGAGGAGATCCAGCAGGCGATCGGGCGGCTCAGCGAGAAGATGCGCACGATCATCGTGCTGCGCTACCTCGAGGGCCTGACGTACGACGAGATCGCCGAGACGCTGCAGATCTCGCTCGGCACCGTGAAGTCCCGCCTCGCGCGCGCCCACCAGGCGCTCGATCGCGAGTTGACCCCCGTCCTGGACCGCCATTACCTGGGCTAGTCGCCCGATCCCGAGCGGAACGCTCGGACAACGACCACCACCGAACACCCTCCTTCCGCCTCCACGCGACCCCGCCGGAGCGGGCCCTGGCCGGCCCGCTCATCCGCCTCTCCGAACCGACCTTCCCCGATCGCACCATGGATCCCCGTTGCCGTGACACCCGAGACCGCTTGGCCGCCGAGGTCGAGGGAGTCGTCGCGTCCAACGGGCCTGACCGGGAACACGGGCCCGACCGGGATCACCTGAAGGTCTGCGCGGACTGCCGCGCGTTCGCGGAGGACCTGGCGGCGCGTCGCCGACGGCAGCGCGAGGCCCTCGCCGACCTGCCCCGCCTGCGGGCGCCCGAGGACCTCGCGCAGGCCGTCACCACGGCCCTCTCGGCCGAGGGTCGCGAGGCTCGCGGCCTGGCCGCCCTGGGTCGCCTCGCGCGGCAGGACGCGCCCGCGGGCCTGGACGGCCGCGTCGTGGCCTCCTTGCAGGCCGGCTCGCGCCAGGAGCGCGCCGTGCGCCACCTGGGCGGCCTCGAGGCGCGCCCCGCGCCCGCCGACCTGGACCGGCGCGCGCTCGACGGCGCCGACGCCGCCGGGGACGCGACGGTCGACGACCACGCCGTCACGGCGGGCGACGTGCTCACCGGCCGCGCCGTGACCGCGCCGCCCAGCCCGGCCGTGCTCGAACGCCTCGTGCGCGAGGACCTCGAGGACCTGCCCCGCGCGCTGACGCGGCGCTTCACCGACAAGCTCACCCGCCTGGAGGCGCCCGCCGAGCTCGACCGGCGCGTCCTCGCGGACCTCTCGCGCGCGGCCTCGCCTCGCGGTGTCCTCGGTGGTGCGCTGCTGCGCGGTCGCTTCGGCGCCTCCGCCTGGATCGCGGCCGCCGGCGCGGCGTTGCTCCTGGGCGCGCTCGGCTGGGCGCGCTTCGGTCCCGACGGATCCGGCGGGTCCGACCACCGCGACGCGCCGGAACTCGCCTCCCTCTCCTTCGAGGTGCGCCGCCTGGCGCCCGGCGAGGTCCTGGCCAGCGACTCCGTCGATCCCTTCGCCAAGCAACTCGCGACCGACTTCGGTGACGCGCGGCTCGGCTTCGCGCCGCGCTCGGCCGAGATCGAGGGCGTCGGCGACGGCCTGCTCGCCTCCGACGCGGGCGACGGTGACGGGGACGGTGAGAGCGCGGACGAGCCCGGTGAGGCGCCCCCCGAGGGCGGCGCGCCCGGCGGCACGACCCCCGGAGCGGGCTCCGCGAGCGGCGGCGTCGGCTCCGGCCTCGACACGAGCGCCCTCCAGCGCGCCCCGCGCTTCTCGCGCGATCTGCTCGCGCGGATGGAACAGGCGCCCCTCGTCCCCGTGCGCCTCGAGCGCCGCGTGGAGTGGTACGACGTCCAGCACGGCGCGCTCGAGCTCGCCTTCCTCGAGACGGT
>JAUHYB010000184.1 GCA_030426745.1 bacterium | reverse complement strand
TAGCCGCGCACTTCGGCGGCGAGGCGCTCGGAGCCGGACGCTTCGAGCGCCGCCAGGATGCCGCGCAAGCGCTGCACCTCGTCCGTCGCCAGTTCCGTCTCCAGGCCGGCGGCGAGCTCGTCGATCTCCGCGACCAGCGCCTGCGACTCGTCCTGCACGACCGAGCCGGAGTAGCGCTCCCCGACCTCGACCGCGCGCTCGCGGCAGCGCTCGTAGCCCTCGCGCAGGCGGAAGAAGCGCGCGCGCTCGACGTCCTCGCGGACGGCGACGAGCGCGTCCAGGCCGCCCTGCGCGATGCGTTGCATGCTGGACTCGGCCTCCGCGAGCAGCGCGGCGTCGTACGGGTACACGTCGCGCAACTCGCGCCACGCGGCGTAGGCCTCGCCCATGCGCCCGCTCTCCTCCGCGCGCCGCGCGCGGTCGGCCAGGCCGCGGGCCGACGCCGTCTCGGCGTGGAAGTCGACCTCGATCGCCGCGCCGTCGTTGCCGGCCAGGTCCACCGTGACGCGCACGCCGTCGCCCTCGGGGCGACCGCTGACCGTCACCGGTCGTTCGAAGTGCAGACGCATCAGGTCGAAGCCGCCGCCGATCAGGAGCGAGGTCGTGCCCTCGCGCTCGAACTGCGCGCCGTGCACCTTGCGGCCGCCGTCGCCCAGCGTGGCCAGCCCGCCGTCCAGCGCGGCCGGCTCGACGCGCAGCGACAGCGCGAGGCCCGCGCCGCCGTCGGGGAAGCGCAAGCGGAACTCCTCGCCCTCCTGCACCAGCTGCAGCGCGGGCGCGTCGAAGGGCTCGCCCGGCGCGTCGACGCCCAGGTCCGACAGGAGGATGCGGTCGACCTTGCGGACGGTCATCGATTGCGCCGGATCGCCCAGGAGCCGCGCCTGGAAGTCCATGTGGTGCGCGTCGGGCTCGCCGCCGCCGCTCGCCTCGACCAGCGCCGCGTCGTCCACGTCGACCGTCCCGCCGCCGGCCGAGCGCGCGTCGATCACGGCGCGCGCCGCCGTCGCGCCCGCGGGCACGGGCGCGGTCACGCGCAGCTCGGACCACGCGTCGTCGCGCGGCGCCCAGTCCGTCCACGCGACCTGCTCGCCGGGCACCGCGCCCTCGGCGTCGCCGAAGGTGAAGACCACGCCGAGCCGCGCCGACGCCGCGTCGGACGCGCGGACCCAGGCGGAGGCCTCGAGCGCGCGCCCCGTCGAGGCGCGCTGGTCCGCGGAGACGAGCCGCGCCCGCTCCTCGCCCTCCAGCAGCGCGCGCATGCCGCGCTGGCCGGTGCGCGCCGCGTTGCCGCGCGCCAGGAAGTTCGCCTCGACGCCCTCGGCGTCGGCCCACTGGTCCGAGTCCTCCTCGAAGGAGTAGGAGGCCGCCAGCAGGTTGCCCGCGACCGGCTCGACCGGCGTCGCGCGCCGGCCGCCGCCGCCCTCGCCCTGGGTCAGGAACCAGGCCGCGCCGCCGCCGCCGGCGACGAGCAGCGCGAGCACGACCAGGCCGAGCCTCGACTTCTTGCCGCTGCGCTCGAGGTCCGCCGCGCTGATCGAGTGCACGTCGTCCTGGTCGTCGTCCGGGAGCGCGCCGCCCCCCGCCGGGGTCGCCGCCGTCGGCGTCGCGGCGAGCGCGCCGTCGACGAACGCCAGGGTGACGGCGCCGAAGGTGACGCGGTCGCCGTGGGCCAGGCGCTGCTCGGTGACGGTCTCGTCGCCGACACGCGTGCCGTTCGTGCTGCCGAGGTCGACCAGGAGGACGCCGCCGGCCTCGAGGCGCAGCTCGGCGTGGCGGCCGGAGACCGAGGCCTCCGCGATCTGCAGCGCGTTGTCCGGTTTGCGCCCGACGGTGAAGGGGGAGGTCGCGAGGGGCACGACCTCGCCCGCGCGCTCACCGGTCTCGAAGCGCAGGCTGAAGCGATCTTGCATTCGGGGCGGGGACGGGGACGAGGGGTCGACCACGGCAGGGGCGGCCGGGTCGGGGTCCGGGGACGATCGCGGGCGTCCGCCGACGCGCGGCCTACCCGCGTGTCGGGAGACTGTTATCGATGGGTCCGCTTCTCTGGTCCGGAAACACCGAGCGCCCGGCGGGACCGGGCGCGAGCCAACGGAGCGCCCGGCCGAACCGGGGGCGCGCACGATGGTAGCGGCCCGCGCGGGAGCCGTCCAAGCCGGCGAGCGCCCTCCGCGGGGCCGCGAGGCAGGAAAGCGTGCGGTTCGGCTCACGCGGCCGGGGCCCGCCGAGAGCGGCGCGGCGGAGCGAGCGGTTCCGAACCGGCTCCACCGCGGCCCGCGCCGTCGATCGGCCCGGGGCGGGCCCGCGTCGAGCCGACCGCCCTCGCCCCTAGCGCCAGAGGACCGTGATCCCCTGGGTGAAGTTCGACCCCGTCCCGCACGCGCCGCCGGGGTCGCGGAACCACGCCTGGTAGTGCCGCGTCCGCCCCACCGCGACGGCACCGCGCGTGACGATCGAGCTCGACGTCGCGGCGGACCCGGCGCCGTCCAGGTTCAGCACCTCGATGCGCCGCGTCTCGTTGCCCATGCAGTAGACGCCGTCCTTGAACGGAGCGGCCATCGCGTGGTGCCCCTGGATCAGCATGCCCATCTGATTCGACGTCGCTCCGGTGACCGTGAAGGCGAGGTCGTCCGTCGCCACCGACGTCGACCCCGTGACCGTGAGGACCGCGCCGAGGCCGATGCTCTCGCTGTGCAGGCACCCCCCGCCCGAGCCCGGTCCGGCGTTGTTGCCGCAGGGACAGTCCACGGGTCCGAAGCCGGCATCGGCGCTGCCGTCGCCGAAGCAGAAGGGCGTCGTCACGTCCGGATCCAGCGCGCCGGTGGTGCGCAGGTCGTACGCGTTGCACCCCTGGATCCCGGGCGAGACCAGGCGCACCTGAGCGAAGTACGTCTGATCCGCACCCGTGGTGTTCGTCCACGCCAGCGTCCCGCCGCCCGTCGACGCATCGACGTACTGCAGGAAGCTCAGCGTGTCGCCGCACGCCGGGTCGTCGGCGTAGAGGTACGCCTCCAGGTCCGCCCCGCTGTACGGGACGAGCAGGTCCAGCGTCAGCGTCTGCCCCGCGGCGACCTCGAACTCGAAGAAGTCGTCATCGCCCGACTGGACCAGCAGGTCGGTCTCCACGCCGTCGGTCAGGCGGATCGCGCTCGCGCAGTCGTCGTTGTCCTCGTAGCCGTCGTCGGATTGTCCGCCGGCGCAGACCCAGCTCGGCACGGAGATGTCCATGTCGTAATGCCTGCACTCGAAGGTCCCGCCGACGAGGCGCACGCTCAGGACGGTCTCGACCGGAGTCGCCGAGGTGTTCGTCCAGAACACTTCCTGCTCGAAGAAGATCAACTCCCCCGCGTCGAGGAGCGTCCCACAAGTCAGCGCGTCGAAAAGCGCGACGCTCAACGTGTCCGTCAAGGTCCCGTCGCCGAAGTCGACCACGGCCAGCAGGGACCCGCCGGGAGGCACGACGATCGAGTAGTGATCCTCGTCCTGCATACCGACGCGCAGGTCGGGGTAGGAACCCGCCGAGATCGCCGTCGCCGTCGCGCACGTGTCGTTGTGTTCGAAGCCGTCGTCGAGCGCGGGGTTCAGGCAATCGGAGACGGTCTGGTCCGGGATGAGCTGCAGGTTGAGGTTGTATTCCGTGCACGACGGGTTGGCGATGCTCGCGGAGACCTGAACCCGTACGTCGACGGGGCTGTTGGACGCATTCGTCCAATTGCAACTCAGGTTGGAGTCGCCGGAGTCGGGGTCGGAGCCCGCCAGGATCGTGGCGCACGAATCGTCCCGGACGACGACGTGGTAACTGATGGCGTCGTTGTCCTCGGGCGCCATCCCGATGTTCAGCCTCACGAGCGGCGGCACCGTGATCCGGAAGTGGTCCTCGTCCCAGCGCGAGATCCAGAGGCCCGGGTAGTAGCCCTCGACGATCGGGACCGCGAGACTGCACGAGTCGTTCTCCTCGAAGCCGTCCACGAGCAGCGGATCCATGCACGGGTCGGAGAACGTCTCCATGTTCAGCCTGTATCCGATGCACGAGTCGTTCGGCAGGATCGAGCCCACGCGCAGCCGCACGTTCTTCGGCGTGAGCGACGCGTTCCCCCAGTTGAGCGACAACCAGCTCGACCCGGTAGCGAGGTCCTCGAAGAACTCCGAGTCCGCGAGTCCCATGGAACACGCGTCGTCCTGGAGCGACAGTTCGAACGGCTGCGCCATCTGATTGGTCGGCCACAGCGTGACCCGCAGCTGCTCGAGCGGCGGCACCGTGATCACGTAGTGGTCCGGGTCCAGCTCCGAGGCCCTCAGGTTCGCGTGGTTCGCCACCGACAACGGAGCCGCCGCGGTGCAGGTGTCGTTCGGCTCGAAGGCGTCGGGCGGGCACTGTGCCTCGGCCTGGTTCGAGAACAGCGCGGCGAGCGCGCCGATCGATGCGAGCGAGAGGATCGTCGAGGAGAAGCGCATGGTCGGTCTTTCGTGGTCGTCGGGAAGCGGAAGCGAAACCGAGAGCGCGGGCGGCGTCGAACGCGACGCCGCCCGTGCGATGAATCAGTGCCAGACGACGGTCAGACCCTGGGTGAAGTTCGACCCCGTCCCGCACGACCCGCCGGGGTCGCGGAACCAGGCCTGGTAGTGCCGCGTGCGGCCGACGGAGATCGCCCCCTCCGCCACGATCGAGCTCGTCGTCGTCGCCGAGCCCGAGCCGTCGAGGGTGAAGGCTTCCAGCCGCCGCGTCTCGTAGCCCATGCAGAGCACGCCGCCCTTGAACGGCAAGGCGATGGCCTGCTGCCCCTGGATCAGCATGCCGGTCTGGTGCGCGCGAGCTCCCGTGATCGTGAACGAGAGGTCGTCCGCGGCCACCTCCGTCGAGCCGGAGGACGTGAGGAGCGCGCCGAATCCGATGCTCTCGCTGTGCAAGCAGCCCCCGCCGGACCCCGGACCCGCGGCGTTGCCGCACGGACAGTCGACGGGCCCAGCGCCGGCGTCGGCGGTGCCGTCACCGAAGCAGAAGGGCGTCGGGTCCGGCCACGCCGTCCCGTCGATGCGCAGCGCGTAGACCGTGCAGAACTGCGCCTGTCCCGCGCCGCTGCGCACCTGCACGTAGTACGGCCGCACCTCGCCGCTGGTGTTCGTCCAGACGAGCGGCACGTTGCCGGCGGCGGTGTTGACGTGCTGCAGGTAGTTGACGCCGTCGCCGCACGCCGGCGAGTCCTCGTACAGGTAGACGTCCAGGTCGGCGCTGCCGAACGGGAGCAGCAGGTCGGCCGTCAACGTCTGCCCGTCGGGCAGCTCGACCTCGTAGACGTCGTCGTCGCCGGGCTGGACGGTCAGGTTGTGCACGAGGCCGTCATCCATCGGCGTCGCCGAGGCGCAGTCGTCGTTGTCCTCCAGGGTGTCGTCGATGCTGCCGCCGATGCAAGACCCGGGGCTCAGCTCGACATACATGGAGTATTGGTCGCAGGGAGAGATGCCGCCGCTGAAGCTGACTCGCAGGACCGCCCCGACCGGCGCGCCCGTGGCGTTTTGCCAGAGCACTTCCTTGCTGTAGAAGATCGGGATCCCGACGTCGAGCAGCGTGGAGCAATTGGAACCGTCGAAGAGGCGGAGGTCGAGCGGGTCGGGCATCTGCGTGCCGCTCAGCGTTGCGCGCGCGGTCAGGGTCGCACCCGGAGGAACGACGATCGAGAAGAAGTCCCGGTCCGTCGTCGTGATGCGGAGGTCGTCCGTCACTCCGAGCCCGATGGGGACCGCTGTCGCGCAGGTGTCGTTGTCCTCGAAGCCGTCGTCGGGCCCGCACTGCGCGGATACGGGGTTCAGGAACGAGGCGGCGAACGCGACGATCAGGGAAAGCGAGAAGCGAGCGGGAGCGGAGCGCATGGTCGGTCCTTCGTGGAAGGCGGGAAGCGGACGGCGCGGGATCGGGTGTCGATCGTACGCGGTCCGCGCGCGGAACGGGCGGTCGAGGTCGCCTCCTCGACCCCGAGCATTCGCGACCGTGCTCGCGGGCCCCGCACGATGAAGGCGGAGTGAGGACGGAACGTCAGTTCTGTATCCTCCCGCGATGCCGCGCGACGCCGACTCCCTCCGCCGCTTCTTCCTGGCCGAACCGCCGGCCGGTGGAGTGGCGCGCCTCCTGGAGGAGGACGAGCGACACGCGCTGCAGGTCCTGCGCGTCGCCGAGGGCGACGAGGTCGTGGGCCTGGACGGGCGCGGCGGCGCGTGGCGGCTCGAAGTGACGGCGGTCGCGAAGCGGCGGATGGAGCTCGGCGTGCGCGAGGAGCTGCCGCGCGAACCGGCGCCGGGCGAGCGGGGCGCGGCGTTGCCGTGGATCGAGCTGTGGCTGCCGCTGCCGAAGGGCGGGCGCGCCGAGGAGATGGTCGACCGGCTGACGCAGCTGGGCGCGGCGCGGATCGCGGCGCTCGACACACTGCGCACCGCGCCGCACGCGCGCGAGGCCGGCGCGAAGCGGATCGAGCGCCTGGCGCGCCGCGCGCGCGAGGCGTGCAAGCAGTCCGGCCGGCGCTGGTTGCCGGAGCTCGCCGGACCGGCGTCGATCGACGAGCGCGCGTCACGGATCCCCGCCGGCGCGCGCCTCGCGATCCTGGACCCGCGCGCGGAACGCACGCTGTCCGCGCTACTGACCGAGCCGCCGGCGGACGGCGCGAACGACGCGCCGCTGGTGCTCGCGTTGGGCCCCGAAGGCGGCTGGGATCCGGCGGAAGCGCGCGCGCTCGAAGCCCACGGCGCCGCGCGCGTCCGCCTCGCGCCCCACGTCCTGCGCATCGAGACCGCGGCCGAGGCG
>JAUHYB010000183.1 GCA_030426745.1 bacterium | reverse complement strand
GGGGCCCTCCGCGACCGCGTTCGTGCCCAGCTCCAACTCCGTGCCGCCGACCAGCGCGCCCGGCCGCGGCGCGCCGACGCCCGCCGCGTCCGCGACGCCGCGCAGCGCGTGGTAGAGCAGCCAGGACGTCGTCGTCTTGCCGTGCGTGCCGGCGACGGCCAGCCCGCGCTTCGCCGGCACGATGCGCGCCAGCAGCTCGGCGTACTTCTTCACCGGCAGGCCGCGTTCCAGCGCGTCCGCGACGCGCGGGTCGTCCGTGGGCACCGCGGCGGAGCGCGCGACGAACTGCGCCTCGTCCGGACACGCGCGCGGCGTGTCGCCGATCGTGACCGCGACGCCCAGTTCGCGCAGCTGTTCGGTGAACGGCGTCTCGGCCGCGTCGTGCCCGGTCACCTGGTGCCCGTGCGCGAGCAGGATGCGCGCCGCGCCGGACAGGCCCGCGCCTCCCGCGCCGACCAGGTGCACGTGTTCGGGGATACCGGGGACGAGGTCGCGGCCGCTGGCGTGCGTCATGGGAGTTCCCGCGCGCGGCGCGGGCGAGGCGGTCGATGGAGCGCCGGGCCGGAGCGCAGGGCCGGTCCGCGGCGGGTCGGTCGACGCGCGTCGCGCCGACGAACTCCATTCAAGCTTCCCGGTCGCCTCACTCAAGCGTCCGCGGACGATTCCGCGGCGCTCGTCAGCGCTCTCCCGCGAGCGCGAACAGGTCGTCCCAGATGCGCCGCGCCGCGTCGGTCGGCGCCGCGTCGCGCAAGGCGTCCGTCGCGCGCGCGCGCCACCGCGCGCCGTCGCGCCCGCACAGCCGCACGAGCTCCTCGACGAAGGCCGCGTCGAGCCCGTCGTCGGGCACGATCCGCGCGCCCTCCCCCAGCGCGCGCGCGTTGCGCTCCTGGTGGCGGTCGGCGTGGTGCGGGTAGGGCACGACCAGCGCCGGCACGCGCGCCGCCGCGACCTCGGCCAGCGTGGACGCGCCGCCGCGACACAGCACGAGGTCCGCCGCGCGCAACAGCTCGGGCACGTCGTCCAGGTACTCGCGCACGACCAGCCGCTCGCCGTCCTTCGGCGCCTCGGCGCGGCGCCCGGGGCCGCACTGGTGCAGCACCTCGACGCGCGCGGCGTCCAGCGCCTCCGCCGCGCGGCCCAGGAAGGCGTTCAGGCTGCCCGCGCCCTGCGAGCCGCCCAGGACCAGCACGAACGGGCCGGCGCCGGGCAGGCCGTGGTCGCGTTGCAGCGCGCGCCCGGCGTCCCGATCCAGGCGCGGCCGCGACAGGCGCGGGTCGAGCGGCGCGCCGGTGACGCGGTGACGCGCGTCGTCCGCGGTCGCGCCGTCGGGGACGCTCGCGGCGCTCGCGTGGTAGACGCGCCGCACCAGCCGCGCCAGCGTCCGCGTCGCGCGTCCGGGCACGGCGTTCACCTCGAGCAAGGCGCAGGGCAGGCCCAGGCTGCGCGCCGCCAGCACCGCGGGCAGCGAGGTGAAGCCGCCGAGCCCCAGCACGACCTGCGTGCGGTGACGCGCGAGCGCCCGGCGCGCCTTCCAGGCCGCGGGCAGGGCGTGGCGGGCCAGCCGCGCGAGCCCCGGGGCGCCGCCGCCCGGCGGCTCCAGCGCGAGCGCGACGGACTCCGCGCCGGGGGCGAGGTCGTCCAGCCCGGCCAGGGCGCGGTCCTCCACCGCGCGGCCGCTGCGGAACCACAGGAGGTCCGCCGGCGCGCGCCCGTCCGCCCGCGCCGCGGCGAGCAGGTGCAGGCCGGGAACGAGGTGCCCGCCGGTCCCGCCGCCCGCGAAGGCGACGCGCGGTCCGGCGCGGTCTTCGGCGTCGGTCATCGCGCGCGTCGGCTCCGCGGTGTCACGCGCTCGGCGCGCGGCGGTGTCGTGCGCTCGGCGCGCGGCGAGATCATGCGCTCGGCGCGCGGGGGGTCAGGAGCGGCGCGTGCGCTCGCTCGACTCGTCGACCGGCGCGACGGCGTCGGTCGCGGCCTCGCGCTCGGCGCGGACGACCTGCGATCGCGAGGCCGGATCCGGCGTCTCGAGCGACGAGCCGCGCAGGTCCGCGGCGAGCACCTCGCCCGCCGGTCGCAGGGACAGGGCGGCCAGCACGGCCATCCCGACCCACAAGAAGGTGCGCGTACGGGGATCCATCAGCGGACGCGGGGGCGGTCGTCGCGGCGGGCGTTCGCGTTCGCGGGCGCGGCCGTGCGGCGCGCGCTGGCGACCTGCGGGTCGGCGCCGGCGGGCATGCGGATCACCTGACCGGCGTACATGCGCTCGGGGACCAGGCCGGGGTTCAGCGCCAGGATCTCGGGCACGCGCTTCACGGTGCCGAGGTGGTCCTGCGCGATCTGCGAGAGGACGTCGCCGGAGCGGACGGTGTACGTGCCGCCGGGGCCGGGTTCGACGGTCGGCGCCGCGGGCGCGGAGGCGGTCGGGGCGCCGCCGCTCTTCTTGCGCGAGGCGATCTCGGCGGGCGCGGGCAGCACGAGCGTCTGGCCGACGTCGAGTCGGTTCGGGTCGATCCCCGGGTTCGCGTCGGCGATCGCGCGCCACGCCTCGGAGTCGCCGTAGGTCTTCACCGCGATCGCGGAGAGCGTCTCGCCGGAGCGCACCTCGTGGGTGCCGCGGCGGCGCTGCAGGTCCATCTCGCGCGGATCCGCCGTCGGGCGCTGCGTCGGCGCTTGCGACGGAGCGGGCTTCGTCCCCCTGGACGCGGACGGGTCCTGGCCGATCTGCAGCGTGCTCGGCGCGTCGATCGTCGGCTTGCTCGTCAGGTCGAACTGCGGCTGCGTCCCGGCACCCTTGCTCGGAGCGCCGCCCGTCGGCGCGGCGGTGCTCTTCGCGGGCCCCTGGTCGCCGGCGGCCGCCCGGCCCCAGCGCTCGTTCAGGCTCTCCTTGCCCGCGGCCTCCTCGCGCTCGCGGCGCAGGCGCGCCTCCTGCTGGCGGCGGCGCTGCTCGGCCTGCAGCTTCTGCTGCTGGGCCAGGCGCGCGTTCTCGGTCGACGACATCTGCCGGCGCCCGGTCGGCTGGGTGGTGTTCCCGCGCTGAGCGGTGCTCTTCGCGGCGTTCTTCTCCGCCGCCGCGACCTCGTCCGCGCCCTTCGAACCGTCGTCCCACAGGGCGAAGGTGACGATCGTGACCAGGAGGAAGACCAGGGCGAGGACGCCGTAGCGTTCGATTCTCTGCATCGGGAGCTCCGGGGTGGTGACCGGCGCGGCGGCCGGGCTCGGAACGGTTCGGTTCGGGCGGATACGGGTGCGAGCGGGTTCAGTCCGGCGACAGGTCGCCGTCGGGTGAACCGGTCTCGGCTGCGGCGTCCTCGTCCTGGCGCCGCGCGGCGCCGAGGGCCAGTCCGACCGCGACCGAGGAGACGATCAGGGACGTGCCGCCGTCCGAGAGGAACGGGAGCGTCATCCCCTTGGGCGGGGCGAGTCCGGTCACGACCTGCATGTGCAGCATGGCTTGCACGCTGACCGACAGCAGCAGACCGAAAGCGCTGAGCGCGAGGTATCGGTCGCGAATCGTGAGGACCAAGCGCAGAGAAAACCAAACGAAGGCCGAGATCAAGCCCAACGTCAGGAGTGTTCCGGCGAGTCCCAGTTCTTCTCCGATCATCGCGAAGATGTAGTCGGAGTCCTGGTACGGGATGCCCGTGTTGCGGAAGGCGCCCTGGCCGAGGCCGACGCCGAACCACTCGCCGCTGCCGAGCGCGCGCACCGCGTCGCTGGCCTGCGCGTTGTCCGACACGCCGAGGAAGACCTCGACGCGGCGCCGGATGTAGTCGAAGAAGGTCACGCCGACGAGCAGCGCCGTGCCCCCCACCGTGATCGCCGACCCGGCGGAGTGCCAGAAGCGCGCGCCGCCGATGTAGAGGGTCGAGACGAAGCACAGGAAGAACAGCAGCGCGCCGCCCAGGTCCGTCTCCGCGCCGATCAGCGCCATGACGAACAGGCCCGTGGCCAGCACGGGGCCGACGCCGCGCCGCAGGTCGAGCAGGCGCGGGCCCAGCCGGGTGCAGCGGTCGGCGACCCACAGCACCATGACGATGCGGGCGAGCTCCGACGGCTGGAAGGTGCGGTTCAGGCCGGGGATCAGCACCCAGCGGGCGGATCCGTTGCGCGCCTCGCCGACGCCGGGCACCCAGACGCAGAACAGCGCCACGACGACCAGCACGACGAGCGCGGGCAGGAAGCGGCGCAGGCCCTGGGGGCCGACGCGGGCGAAGAACAGGATCGCGCCGATGCCGAGCAGGCGGTAGATCGTCTGCTGGACGACCTCTGAGCGGTAGGCCGCGGGGTCGAGGGTCGTGGAGGCGTGGCTGGCCTGCAGCACGAGGCCCAGCGCCATCAGCGCGAGCACGCACAGGAACAGCCGCAGCGCCGGGCGCGCCGGCGACGGGGCCTCCGCCCGGCGGGCGAAGGTCTCCAGCTTCTCGAAGATCGTCAGCTGGTGCTCGACGGGTCCGGCGGGCGTCGCGCCCGCGCGTCGACGGAAGCGTGCCATCTCAGCGCACCTTCAACAGGGCCAGGCCGAGCATCGCGCACGCGGCGGCGATGATCCAGAAGCGCACGACGACGGTCACCTCGTGCCAGGGCGCGGCGCCGGCGTGGAAGACGCCGCCGGTGCGCTCGAGGCCGTGGTGCACGGGCGCGCAGGTGAAGATGCGCTTGCCGCCGCTGCGCCGGTACCAGAAGGTCTGCAGCCACGAGCTGCCGAGGTTCGCGAAGAAGACGGCGCCGATCAGCGGCAGCACGAGTTCCTGCTTCGCGACGAGCGCCATCCAGGCGAGCAGCGCGCCGATCGGCAGCGAGCCCGAGTCCCCCATGAAGACCTTCGCGGGGTAGGCGTTGTACCAGAGGAAGCCGAGGCAGGCGCCGACGAGCGCGCCGCCCATGACCGCCATCTCCGACGCCGCCGGCACGTACGGGATGGCGAGGTAGCTCGTCCAGTCCCAGCGGCCGCTGACATAACAGAAGATCGCGAGCGCGAGGCCCGAGATGATCGTGCAGCCCGTCGCCAGGCCGTCCATGCCGTCGGTGATGTTCGCGGCGTTCGCCCACCCGACGACGACGACCCACTCGAAGGCGACGAAGACGAGCACGCCCGCGACGCTCGCGCCGAGCGGGATCACCCAGTCCTTGAAGAAGGGCGGGTAGAGGTTCAGCAGCGCCGTGCGGCCGTTGGTGTACGCGTAGTAGGCGAAGGCGCCGACGACGAACAGCGCGACGAGGCCCAGGCCCGCCATCTTCGCGCGGCGCGCGAGGCCGTGGGAGTCCTTGACCGTCAGCTTCAGGAAGTCGTCGACGAAGCCGACCGACGCGATGCCGGCGGTCAGCACGAGGCCCAGCAGGACGTGCGGGTTGTCCAGGCGGCACCACACCAGGACGGACAGCAGCAGCGACGCGATGAGGAACGAGCCCCCCATCGTCGGCGTGTCGCGCTTGCTGATGACGCCGGGCGCCGTGACCGGTTGCAGGTCCGTCTTCGCGACGTCCTCGACCACGCGGTTGCGCTTGAGCCAGCCGATGACGAAGCCGCCCGAGACCAGCGCCAGCACGAACGCGGTCAGGCCGGCCATCGCGACGCGGAAGGTGATGTACCCGAAGAGGTGCACGCCGAGCGCGTCGTCGAAGATGCCGGGGATCACGCGCCCTGCTCCAGCATCGCGCCGACGAGGCGGTCGAGGCCTACGGCGCGGCTGCCCTTCACGAGGACGACGTCGCCCTCGGTGACGAGCTCGCGCACGACGTCCGTCGCGGCGGTGACGTCCGCCGTGTGGTGGATGCGGTCGGCGGACAGGCCGCCCTCCAGCGCGCCGGCCGCGGTCGCGCGGCACAGCTCGCCGACCAGGACCAGCTGGTCGATGCCGTTCTTCGCCGCGTGCACGCCGACCTGGTGGTGCATCTCGGCGGCGAACTCGCCCAGCTCCAGCATGTCCCCCAGCACGAGCACGCGCCGGCGGAAGCCGTGCAGCCCCGCCAGCACGCGCACGCTGGCGCGCGCGGAGTCGGGGTTCGCGTTGTAGGTGTCGTCGTACAGCGCGACGCCGCCGACGTCGTGGCGCTCCATCCGGCGGTGGCCGTCGGACAGGTTCTCCAGCGCGGGCAGCACGTCGTCGAGCTCGACGCCGAGGCCGCGGCAGGTCGCCAGCGCGGCGAGCAGGTTCTGCACGTTGTGGCGGCCGAGCAGCGGGAAGGTGATCTCGCGATCGTCCAGCCGGAAGGTCGTGCCGCCCGCGTGGAACCACGGGTCGCGCGCGTCGAGGTCGCCGTCGCCCTCGACGCTGAAGGTGATGACCGGCGCCGTCGTCATCGCGCGGATGGTCGGCGTCCACGGGCAGTCGGCGTTCAGCACGCAGAAGCCGTCGCGCGGCAGGCAGGCGGCCAGCTCGCCCTTCTCGCGGGCGACGCCCTCGACGCTGAGCAGCCCCTCGAGGTGCGACGCGCCGATGTTCGTGATCACGCCGGCGGTCGGGCGCGCCGTGCGGCACAGCGCGGCGATCTCGCCGGGGTGGTTCGTGCCCATCTCGACGACGAGCGCCTCGGTGGAGTCGTCCGCGAGGAACAGCGTGTGCGGGACGCCGATGTCGTTGTTGAACGAGTTCGGCGACGCGACGATGCGCCGCGCGCTGCCCAGCAGCTCGGCCAGGATGTTCTTGGTCGTCGTCTTGCCGCAGGATCCCGTGATGCCGACCACCGGCGCGGAGAGGCGCGAGCGGTGCCACGACGCCAGGTCGGACAGCGCGCGCCGCGGCTCGACGTGCGCCAGCACCGGAACCTCGCCGGGGATGGCGGCCAGCGCGTCGCGCAGCTCGTCGCC